>NZ_QJSA01000010.1:0-198201 GCF_003586265.1 Pseudomonas jilinensis
GATTACGGGCACAGTGGGTGCGGTGGCCCGCAATCGTCGTGGTGAAACGTACGAAGTACGCCTCACCCACACAACTGCCATTGCGAAGCACGCGGAGTACGCCTCACCCTCAACCGCCACTGCGAAACGCACGAAGTACGCCCCCCTCAACCGCCACTGCGAAAGCACGAAGTACGCACCCACCTCAACCGTCATTGCGAGGGCCGCAGGCCCGTGGCAATCCAGGCGCACCAGCCCCAGGCAGTGGCAAGCAGGAGCGGTTCGATCTTACGCATTAGCCCTCAAACCCAGCCGATCCTGTACTAAGCTGAATTAACCTTTCCTTACGCAATGCCTTTTGCAATGTGTCTCATGCTGAGTAAAATGTTATTCTGACAAGCGAAACATGACACTAATTGTGTTTCGCACAGCGAAACCAATCATAAGAAAGGCACACTATGCGCACACGCCTACGTAGTTTTGTCGGCGCACTGGCTCTGACGCTCGGTTTACCGGCGGCGGCTTCGGAGCATTCCGATCTGCCCCGCGTCATGGTCTGGACCGCCTATGGCACCGGCGCTGCCGGTTACGCCCAGGCTGCCGCTCTCGGTGGCATGCTCAAGCACGAGGTCGGCAGCAATATCCGCATTCTCCCCGGTCGCAACGATGTGTCACGGATGATCCCGCTGAAAACCGGTCGAGCCGATTACTGTCTGTGCGGCATCGCCAGCTATTTCGGCCAGGAAGGCATCTTCCTGTTCAACAAACCCGACTGGGGCCCGCAGCCGATCCGCATGGTGCTGGCGTCCCAGGGTACCCAGAGTTTTGGCCTGGCTGCCGCAGCCGATACCGGCCTGACCTTGCCTTCCGAGCTGCGTAACCAGCGCATCATCTTCATTCGCGGTGCTGACTCGATCAACATGATCACCAGCGCCATCCTCGCCTATGCCGGCCTGAGCTGGCAGGACGTGCGCCGGGTTGATGCGGCCGGGACCAACGAGGCGATCGAGATGCTGATCAACGGCCACGCCGACGTTATGCCGATGTCTACCCGCACCCCGCTGATGGAGCGCATCGCCGCCAGTCCGCGTGGCATCAGCTGGCTGCACATGCCCAACGAAACCGAGACCGACAAGGCTGCCTGGGCTCGGGCGCAGCAGGTGATTCCTTACTACACCCCCCAGATCGAGACCCGTGGCGCCGGTGTGTCCGAGGCCAACCCCTGGCATGGTGGCGGTTACGCGCTGCCGATCCTGGTGACCAACGCCAGCCGCAACGCCAACGAAATCTACGCGCTGACCAAGTTTATCGATCAACACTACGACCACTTCAAGGATCTGGCGCCGGGGGCCGAAGGCTGGGCGCTGGACCGTCAGGTGTTCGACTGGGTAATGCCCTACCACGAAGGCGCGGTGCGCTACTTCCGTGAAGCCGGGGTCTGGAGCGACGAATACGAAGCTCACAACCAGTCGCTGCTGCGCCGCCAGGAAATACTGATGGCCGCCTGGCAGGAGCAGTTGGCCGCTGGCGAGACCGAGAACTTCCAGATGAGCTGGATGCAGCGTCGGGCCAAGGCCCTGACCGAAGCCGGCTTTGATCCCGGTTTCCGCCGCTAAGGCAACCCCGTTAACGGGGCGGGGTTTAACGACCACGCCCTTTGTCATGATCATGAGGCGGTATCCATGTCAGAACAACAAGAAGCCCTGCGCAACCCCTTGACCGGACTGTTGCTGCGCATCGTTGCGGTATTGACCGCAGCATTGGCGATCTACCATATCTTCAACTTCGGCGCGCTGACCGGTTACACCATGCTGACCGGCGAATACATCTACGGCCTGCTGGCAATGATGCTGCCGATGGTTTACATCGCCATCCCGGCCGGGCGTGGCCGGCGGATCAAGTCGGTGCCCTGGTACGATTGGGTGATGGCACTGGCCAGCGGCCTGTGCTGCATTTTCTTCATCGCCAATCAGGCGGTGTCAGTCGATGAGGGCTGGGAATACGCGGCGCCGCAGTATGTGGTCTATGTCAGCCTGGTGCTGTGGGCTCTGGCCCTGGAAGCCACCCGCCGCTGCGGCGGCTGGCCGATCTTCGTGGTGGTGTTTCTGGCTTCGGTTTTCCCGATCTTCGCCGGCAAGCTGCCGGACAGCTTCGCCGGGATCTCGACCCCAATCGATCTGGTGGCGATCTACCACACCAACAGCGATGAAAGTCTGCTCGGCATTCCCTCGCAGGCGTTCGCCAATCTGGTGATCGGCTTTTTGCTGTTCGGCATCGCTCTGCAGCGCACCGGCGGTGGCAAGTTCTTCATCGATCTGGCCTTTGCCCTGCTCGGCAAGGTCCGTGGCGGTCCGGCCAAGGTTTCGATTTTCTCCAGCGGCCTGATGGGCTCGATGTCAGGTAGCGTGGTGACCAACGTACTGACCACCGGCCCGCTGTCGATTCCGGCGATGCGCAAGGTCGGCTTCTCCAAGCCCTATGCCGCCGGGGTGGAAACCTGCGCCTCGACCGGCGGGGTACTGATGCCACCGGTAATGGGCGCCACCGCGTTCGTTATGGCGACCTTCCTCGACATTCCCTACGGTGAAATCGCCCTGGCCGCGGCGATTCCTTCGGCGCTGTATTTCTTCGGCCTGTTCGTACAGATCGATTTCTACTCGGCGCGCAACAAGCTCAAGGGCCTGCCGGCCATCGACCTGCCGCGCGTGCGCGACACCCTCAAGGAGGGCTGGCACTACATTTTCGTATTCGCCTTCCTGATCTGGATGCTGCTGTTCATGAAGCAGGAAGCGATTGCGCCCTTCTACGCCACCGCGCTGCTGATCGTGATCAACCAGTTGCGCAAACACAGCCGCTGGCGCTGGAAGGACTTCAAGGACTTTGCCGAGTCCTGCGGTGCGCTGTTTGCCGAGCTGACCGGGCTGATGGCCGGGGTCGGCCTGATCATGGGCGCGCTGGCGGTGTCGGGGATGTCCGGCACCATCGCCAACGACCTGCTGTTCATCGCCGGCGGCGACATGTTCGTGCTGCTGCTGATGGGCGCGCTGACCAGCTTCATCCTAGGCATCGGCATGCCGGTCACCGCAGCCTACATCTTCCTGGCCATTGCCCTGGCACCGGCGCTGATCAACGGCGGCATGAACCCGATGGCGGTGCACATGTTCATCCTCTACTGGGGCATGCTCAGCTTCATCACCCCGCCGGTGGCGATCGGTGCCTTTGCTGCTGCCTCGGTGGCTGGCTCCAGCCCGATGAAGACCAGTTTCGTGTCGATGCAGATGGGCAGCATCATCTACTTCATCCCGTTCTTCTTCGTGCTGGAGCCAGCGCTGCTGCTGCAGGGTGATGGCAGCGATATTCTGCTGGCGATCAGTTGCGCGGTGGGCGGTATTTTGTTGGTCGCCGGCGGCCTGCAGGGTTACCTGCCATGGCTTGGCGACCTGAGTCAGCGCGGGCTGCTGCACTGGCCGTTACGCCTGCTGTTCATCTGCGGCGGGCTGCTGCTGGCAATGCCGCACAACCCGTTCCTGGCCTTGAGCGAAATGCAGTTGTTCATTCTGTCATTCGCCACCATTGCCGGGGCGGTGCTGCTGACCCTGGCGCATCGAACGTTAAGGCCCGCCGCTTAACATGCACGCACTAAAACAGGGCGCAATGCGCCCTGTTTCTTTTCTTCCGCACCAAATCTGCGCGCCCTGTAAAAAACCTCTAATTCATCAGCTCCCTGCCAATAAGGTCATCTAGCCATTACGTGCCATTTTGGTGCGCTTATTGCTTGGTGACCGGTTCAAGAAAAGGGTATGGGGGTACCTGATGTCTTTACGTAGCCATTCAATGAGCCTGAGTGCAGCCGAACGCCACTGGCTGCCCTGGACCGGCAGCAGCGGCAAACTGGCCATGGGCTGGGCCTGCCGCCTCAACAACAACCGTTATGCCCAGCTCGAAGAGATCTTCGAAAGCATTGCCAGCACTCGGGTCCGACTGCTGCAGCAATGGTGTGAAAACCAGTGGTCGGGGCTGCAAGGCATTGCCGAAGCCCTGCTGGCCGAGCCCGAACAGATCGACACCCAGCAACTGCGCCAGTTGAGCGAAAAACTGCCGGATGCCAACGAACTGTTCGTACTCGACGCCCAGGGCCAGGCGCTCTACAGCAGCGCCAACGACCTACCGGCTGCGCTGGATCCACATGCGGTACAGACCGGGTTGCGTCAGCGCCTGCTGCACGGCCCGTATATCGACCCACGGACCCTGACGCTGGGGCCATCCAGCTCCAGCTTTCATGATGCCGTGACCCTGATGTTCTTTCTGCCGTTGCCCCAGGGCGGCTGCCTTTGCGCCCGGGTGCCCAACGACGTGCTCGGCGATCTGATCCAGCGCGAAGCCGGACACATTTATCCCGAATCCGGCGACAACTACATCTTCATGGTCGAGTCGCGCTTCGACCCTGGCATTGAGCCAGGCCGGGCACTGTCGCGCTCGCGCTTTGAAGACAGCACCTTCAGTCACGGCGACAACCTCAAGGACGGTATCCGCACCGCCTGGGGTACGGTACGGGTCAACGCACATACCGAGTTCGAGATTCGCTTCACCGATCCGGCCACCGGCCAGTTGCACCCCGGAGTGCGGGAAACCATCCGCAACGGCAGCAACCTGTTCGTTACCTACCCCGGTTACTCCGACTACCGGCATATTCCGGTGATCGGCAAGGGGGTGACCTTCAGCCTGCCGGGCTCGCCCGATCGCTGGGGCATGATGTGCGAGGCCGACCTGCAAGAGGTGTATCGCTACCGCTCGCTCAGCTACACCCTGATGCGTCAGTTCCTGCTGATTCTGCTGCTGCTCGCCGGCACTCAGGCTGCACTGGCCCTGGTTGGTGCCGGGCCACTGCTCGCCATAGCCGGCAATGCGCTGGCGATGGGCGCCTCAGCGCTCTGGTTCTGGCAGCGTGGCACCCGCCGGCTGGCCCGACGCATGGGCCGGATGACCGAAATCATCCGCACCATTGCCGAGGGCGAAGGCAACCTCAGCCAGCGTATGGACACCAGCCGTCTGGTAGCGGACGAAACCGGTGAACTGGGACGCTGGGTCAACAGCTTCATCGACAACCTCGACACCATCGTCGGTCGGGTCAAGCGCGCCAGCCGCCATGCCCTGCGCAACAGCGAACAGATGCTCGCGCGCAATGAGCAGGCCAGCACTACCGCCGAGACCGTCACCGGCGATATCCAGCAGATGTTGCGGATGATCGAAACCCAGTTGCAGACGCTCGACGACGCCTCGCAAACCGCCGCGCAGATGAAAGCCAACATGGCCAGCGTGGTCGACTCGGCGCGCCAGCGCCTCGACACTCTGAGCAGTGGTACCCGCAAGATCCGCGATATCGTCGCAACCTCGGCCAACAGCGTGCAGGTGCTGGACCAGCGCTCGGCCGACATCGCCGGCCGGGTTTCGCTGATCACCGATATCACCAGCCAGACCAACCTGCTGGCCCTCAATGCCGCGATCGAGGCCGCCCGGGCCGGTGAGCATGGCCGGGGGTTTGCCGTGGTCGCCGACGAGGTGCGAGCCCTGGCGGCCCGCACCGCCCATGCGGCTGCGGAAATCAGCCAGGGCATCAACGCCATCCACGAAGCCACCCGCGAGGCGGTCAATCTGATGGAACAGGGCGTGGCCGATGTCGATCTGCAACTGCAGGAGGCCAGCACCGCCTCGGATGACAACGACCTGCTCTATCGCAACGTCGAGGAGCTGTTCGAGGTGATCGCCCTGATGGACAGTCACAGCAAGGAGCACGGTCGCCAGGCCGACCGGGTCGCCCAGACCAGCAGCTCGATGGCCCGGGTAATCCGCACACTGCGCAGCAGCTCAGCCCAGGTCCGGGAAACCGCCGAGCGCCTGAATCAGTTGTCCGACAGTTTCCAGGTCAGTGACGACCAAACCGCCCGGCGGCTCAGACCAGCGCCACTGGCGACACCGGCGAGCCAACCGCGCCGGGCAAGCGCAGTGGCGGTGCGCTGAGCAGGAAACGATAACGGCCGGACTGGCGCAGGTAATGCGCCAGCTCGGTCAGATACCACAGCTCGCCCAGATGGATACCCAGCTTGAACAGGCAGTGCTCATGCAGTGGCAAGGCTGCGCAGCAACTGCCGCCATCGCGCGCCGGGTAGGCCTCGACCGCGTAGTTGTCGGCAATCAGCACACTCAGACCGCTGTCGCTGATCCACTGCAACAGCGCTGGATCGCGGCCATCGAGCACCGCGCAGCTGTTTTCCAGGGTCTTGGCGTCCGGCTGCCTGCCCATGCCCAGTACCACATCGGCAAAGCCGGTATACAGGCAAACCATATCGCCCGGCTCAACCACTACGCCATCGGCCAGCATGATTTGCTGCAGGCGGGCATGATCGACCAGTACCCGCTCGTGGCCACAGTGCTTCTGCAGATCGATCAGCAACGCCCGGCCACTGACCGCGGTTTCGGCCATTTTCTCGATGCCGAGACGCTCGGCATTCACCCCTTCCAGCGCATCCTCATGCCCGGCCGGCCCACGAATATGCTCGCCGGCGCGCCAGCCGTTGTAATACAGCGGCTCGGCCACACCATCACCGTCGGCATCGAACAGCGCACCGACATGCGACAGCGCATCCCACTGGGTTGAATACTGGGTATACAGCAGCACCGCATCATCGCTGACCACATCGGTGAACGCCGGGTTGATGCGCTGCAATTCGAAGTTGTAATTGAGCTTGTCGCCACGCCCAGAGGTAAAGCGCCGGGGTGGATGACGCAGGCGGTTGAGCGCGTTGCCGCCGGGATAGTCGAGCGGCAGGCTCAGGCAGAAGCTGCGCCCTTCGCGCACCTCGGCCACACCCTGCAAGACCTTGTCCGGGGTCAGCAGGTTGAGCCGGCCGAGTTCGTCATCGGGGCCAAACTCACCCCAGTTCGAGCCTTCTGGACGGTGTTTCCAGCGCATCGGATGCCTCCTTGTTCTTGTTGATAACGCGCTTTCTTGTAGTCCCACGATGCCATGTTGCTCCCCTTCCGGTCATGCCCATTAGCCCGGCTGTTGCCAGGCCATAGGCCGCAGCGATGATCTCGGTCAATGCCGGGTACCGCACGCCTGGCTATGCTGCGCCGCAATCTTGTCTTGAACACAGGAATTCTCACCATGCCCCAGACCCCCGAACTGCTGGCCCCGGCCGGCACCCTGCAGGCCATGCGCTATGCCTTCGCCTACGGCGCCGATGCGGTCTACGCCGGTCAGCCACGTTACAGCCTGCGCGTGCGCGAGAACGACTTTCACGACCCCGAGGTGATGGCTGCGGCGATTGGCGAAGCCCAGGCACTGGGCAAGCGTTTCTACCTGGCCAGCAACATCGCTGCGCACAACAGCAAGGTAGCCACCTATCTGCGGGACCTGGAACCAGTGGTAGCGATGGGCCCGGATGCGCTGATCATGTCCGACCCCGGGCTGATCATGCTGGTGCGCGAGCGCTGGCCCGAACTGCCGGTTCACCTGTCGGTGCAGGCCAATGCCGTGAACTGGGCCACGGTGAAGTTCTGGCAGGATCAGGGCATCGAGCGGGTAATCCTGTCACGCGAGCTGTCACTGGAAGAAGTGGCCGAGATCCGTGAAAAATGCCCGGATGTCGGGCTGGAGGTGTTCGTTCACGGCGCGCTGTGTATCGCCTACTCCGGGCGTTGCCTGCTGTCCGGCTACTTCAATCACCGCGACGCCAACCAGGGCGCCTGCACCAATGCCTGCCGCTGGCAGTACGAGGTCCAGCCGGCCGAGGAAACCGCCGAGGGCAATTACCAGCCAGCGGGCGGCGCCCACATCATCACCCAGACCGGCAAGCCGGATGAGCCGATGGCCATCGAAGAGGATGAGCACGGCACCTACATCATGAACTCCAAGGACCTGCGCGCCGTGCAGCATGTGCAGCGGTTTGTCGAGATGGGTATCGACTCGCTGAAGATCGAGGGCCGGACCAAGACCCATTTCTATGTTGCCCGCACCGTACAGGCCTATCGCAAGGCGATCGACGATGCGGTGGCCGGCAAACCCTTCGACCTGGCGCTGATGGATGATCTGGAGAGCCTGTCCAACCGGGGTTACACCGAAGGTTTCTACCGTCGTCATCCACCGGGGGTATACCAAAACTATGAGCATGGCGCCTCGCGCATGACCCGCCACCAGTTTGTCGGCGAGGCCCTGCGACGCGATGGCGACTGGCTGCACGTGGCGGTCAAGAACCGCTTCCAGTTGGGCGACCAACTGGAGCTGATGACCCCATCGGGCAATCTCAGCTTTACTCTGGAGGCACTGCGCAACACCCAAGGCCAGGCCATCGAGGTAGCGCCGGGCAATGGTCATGAGGTGCAGATCCCCTGCCCGCCTCAGCTGGATCCGGCCTTTGCTCTGCTGCTGCGCTATTTGCCGGCAGCCTGAACAGAAGCTGTCGGCCTGATGAACTTTTCAGGTCATGACTTGACCAATAGGTACCGATCCTTTAACTTCCACGCGCCGCAATTTGCCGGCGAAATCATGAGGCCATTATGGACCTTCCCAGTAGATGCTTGACAACTGAACACAGTACCCCGAACCACAGCGTTCGCGCGGCCTGCCTGTTCGCGTCTGGAGCCTGCTGCCGGTAATCCCCCGGTAACTCCTGCGTGCACTGGCCGGCACGCGCTACAAGGAGTTACCCATGAGCTACGAAACTCTTGCTGCATCCCTGCGCTCCGCCATGGAGCGTCAGGACCACGACGCCATCCGTCTGCTGCTCAGCGAGCTGCCCACCGCCGACATTGCCGAATTTGTCCGCACCGAGCAGCCTGCCACCAGCCTGCAACTGCTCAACTATCTGCCCATCGATGCGCGCGCCGATGTCTTTGGCTATCTCGAGCCCAGCGAACAGCTCGAAATAGCCAAAGATCTCGACGACTTGCGCCTTGGCCAGCTGCTTGCTCGTATGAATGCCGACGAAGGCGCCGACCTGTTCAACCTGCTGCACCCGGCTCGCCAGGACGCCATCCTGCGTGGCATGGCCAAGGAGGAGCGCGAAGAGCTGCGGCGCCTGGCCAGCTATGCCGAAGGCACCGCCGGGGCGATCATGACCAGCGACTACGTGGTGGTGCCGGCCGATCTGACCGCCCGCGAAGCGCTGGATCAGATCCGCCTGACCGCGCCGGATGCCGAGACCATCTACCAGATCTACGTACTTGACGAGCAGCAGCGCATCGCCGGCACCCTGTCGCTGCGCGAGTTGATTCTGGCGCCGCCACACAGCCGGATCGAGGCGCTGATGACCCATGAGGTAGTATCAGCCAGCGTCGATACCCCGCAGGAAGAAGTGGCCAAACTGATCGCCCGCTACGACATTCTGGCCCTGCCGATCACCAACGGTGGCGACCGGCTGGTGGGTATTGTCACCTATGACGATGCGATGGACGTGGCCGAAGCCGAAGCCACCGAAGACATGCATAAAGGCGCAACCATCGGCAAGCTGGAAGGCGGCCTGCGCAGCGCCAGCCTGCTGACCCTGTACCGCAAGCGGGTCGGCTGGCTGGTGCTGTTGGCTTTCGCCAACATTTTCTCCGGCGCCGGTATCGCTTATTTTGAAGACACCATCTCAGCCTATATCGTGTTGGTATTCTTCTTTCCCCTGCTGATGGGCAGCGGTGGTAATGCTGGTGCCCAGGCCGCCACCCTGATGGTGCGCGGTCTGGCCGTTGGCGATGTGCGCTTCCGCGATTGGGGCTGGCTGCTTGGCAAGGAGTTGCTGGTAGCCGGGGCTCTGGGGCTGACCATGGGGCTGGCGATCGCCAGTCTCGGCTGGCTGCGAGGCGGCCCCGATATCGCTTTGGTCGTAGCGCTGAGCATGCTGGTGATCGTTATGATCGGCAGCCTGATTGGCATGAGCCTGCCGTTCTTGCTCAACCGCCTGAACCTTGACCCGGCCACCGCCTCGGCACCCCTGGTAACCACCATTGCCGACGCCAGTGGGGTACTGGTGTACTTCGGTATCGCCACCGCCATTCTCGGCCTGCCCAGCCCGAGCTGAGGCCAAGGCTGAATCCGTGCTGAACGAACCCCGGTCCAGGACTCGCGCTCCCGGACCGGGCATGTTCTACTTACGCCCTGCTTTAATTGAGTAACGGAATTTTTCTGATGGATTGGCTGCAAGTCATCATCCTGGCGATTGTCCAGGGCCTCACCGAGTTTCTGCCGATTTCCAGTTCGGCGCACCTGATTCTGGTCCCGGTACTGACCGACTGGCCCGACCAGGGCCTGGCCTTCGATGTGGCCCTGCACCTGGGCAGTCTGGCCGCCGTGCTGATCTACTTCCGGGCCGACCTGATCAACATGACCCAGAGCTGGGTGCGCTCGCTGACGACCCGGCAACTGGACGCCGACGCCCGGCTGGCCTGGGCGGTGATCCTTGGCACCATCCCGGTCGGGCTGGCCGGATTGGCATTCAAGGGCACCATTGAAACCGTATTGCGCTCACCGGTCTGGATTGCGGTTGGCCTGATCGGCTTCGGCCTGCTGCTGGGCTGGGCCGATTGGCGCCACAAGGGTGAGCGCGAAGTCAGCGAGATGCGTTGGAAAGACGTGCTGTTGATCGGTATCGCCCAGGCTATCGCCCTGTTCCCAGGCACCTCACGCTCGGGCATCACCATGACCGCCGCACTGATGCTGGGCTTGAGCCGCGAGGCGGCCGCGCGCTTTTCATTCCTGCTGTCGATCCCGGTGATCGTGCTGGCCTGCGGCCTGGAAGGCAAAGACCTGATCCAATCGGGCGAGCCGGTGAACTGGACCTTCATGCTAGCCGGCATCCTGCTCTCAGGCGTCAGCGCCTATCTGTGCATCCATTACTTCCTGGCCTTTATCAAGCGGATCGGCATGCAGCCGTTCGTGATCTACCGCGTGGTACTGGGCCTGTTCCTGTTGTGGATTTTCCTTTGATCGGAGCCCAGTGATGACTGCCCTGTCCACAAGCATGCGCCCCTTCCTGCTGCTGACCCTGGCCCTGTTGCTGGCAGCCTGCCAGCCACGGGAACCAGAAATCCAGCATCTGGATGGCCAGATCTTTGGCACCTTTTACCAGATCAGCCTGCCCGGCTCGCTCGGCAAGGACGAACTGGCCCGCCTGCGTGAAGGGATAGAGGCCGAGCTGGAGGCCGTGGATGCCAGCATGTCGACCTATCGCGATGACTCCGAGCTGATGCGCCTGAACCGCCAGCCGGTCGGTCAATGGCTGGAACTGTCCGCCGAGCTGATGACGGTCCTGAGCGCCGCGCAACAGGTGGCCGAGGCCAGTGACGGAGCCTTCGACATCACCGTCGGAGCGTTGGTCAATCTCTGGAGTTTTGGTCCTGAGGCCCGCCCCTCTCGGATTCCCGAACCCGATGAGCTGGCCGCCCGCCTGGCCCAGAGCGGCCACACCCATCTGCAGTTGGATCAGCAGCAGCACCGGGCCCGGCGCCTGAGCGATCATTTCGTTGACCTGTCCGGCATCGCCAAGGGCTATGGCGTTGACCGGGTCTCGGCCTGGCTGCTGGCCCAGGGACAGGATAACCATCTGGTCAATATCGGTGGTGACCTGGTTGGCCTGGGTGAGCGCAGACCCGGCCAGCCCTGGCGCATTGGGGTCGAGTTGCCGGACAGCAGCCAAACTCAGGTGGCCCGGCATATCCTGCCGATTCATGACCTGTCGGTGGCCACCTCTGGCGACTACCGCAACTTCTTTGAGGATGATGGCCAGCGCTACTCGCACACCATTGATCCGCGTAGCGGCCAGCCGATGCAGCATCGACTGGCCTCGGTCACCGTACTGCATCCCTCGAACATGCTCGCCGACGCCTGGGCCACCGCACTGATGGTGGTCGGCCCGGAGCAGGCCCAGGAGTTGGCCCGCCAGCAGAACCTTATGGTACTGCTGTTGAGCCGCGAGCCTGACGGCCGCTGGAGCAGTTGGTCGTCGCCGGCACTGGACGAGCAGTTCGACAGCGAGACGCTTAAACCGCTCAGCTCGTAATCGCGCACTCCCAGCCTTGACCATGATCCTGATCAAGGTTTGCTCAATCCGCCCGTGCTTGAATATGGCATCAAGCCACTATTTGCGGCATGGGAAGCCCATAACAATGATCGTACGTCGCGAACAGCTTTGGCAGCGCCTGGGCAATCTGCTGTCCACCGAACTGCCGCCCCAACTTCTACCCCAACTACTGTCACCTCTGGGCCAACCCCTGCTGCTGAGCCAGCGCCGTGCCACCCTGATCGTCAGCCGAGTGCGACTGTTCGCCCTGTTGTTTGCCGTGCTGACGCCCCTGTGGAGCGTGATTGATCTTATGGTGTTTCCGCTAACCCTGTGGCTGAAACTGGCAGCCCTGCGCGGTCTGGTGTGCCTGGCCTTCTTTGCTCTGCTGTGGCTGTACAAGCCCAATGGCAGTCTGTTCAACGCCTATCGGGCACTGGCAATCCTGTTCGCTATCCCTACCCTGTTCTATATCGCTTCGCACACCTTGCTCGGGGCCTATCAGCTCAGCAGTTTCTCCGCAGCCGTCGGTGCTGGCTATGCCTTTCTGCCCTTCGTGCTGATGGCCGGGCTGGCGGTATTTCCCCTGACTCTGGCGGAAAATCTGGTCATGGCGCTGGTACTGCTGCTGGCCCAGGCCTTTGCCGGCTACCTGAGCTGGACCACCCTGAACTGGCCGTCGTTCGCTGGTGCCTTCTGGCTGCTGATGCTGATTGGCGGGGTCACCAGCCTGGCCGGAATCAGCCAGTTGGCGTTCATGATTGCGCTGGTACGTCAGGCGATCCGCGATCCGTTGACCGGGGTATTTTCCCGCGGCAGCGGCGAGGAAATTCTCAGCCTGCACTGGGACGCGGCCCAGCGTAACAACAGCGCCCTGGCGGTGGCCTTTATCGACCTTGATCACTTCAAGGCGCTGAACGACCAGCACGGCCACGAAGCCGGCGACCAAGCCCTGATCAACGCCACCCGGCAGCTCCAGCTCAGCGTCCGCAGCACCGACAGCCTGGTGCGCTGGGGTGGCGAGGAGTTTCTGCTGATCATGCCCGACACTGACATGACCCAGGCCCGCAAGGCTCTGGAGCGGGTACAAGCCAATGGCCTGGGCTTTCGCCCCGATGGTCAGCCGCTGACCGCCAGCATCGGGTTGGCCGAATACCGCTACGACCAGCTCCAGAGTCGCCGGGATCTGCTGGAACTGGCCGACCAGCGCATGTATCGGGCCAAGGCCGCCGGGCGCAATCGCCTGTGCGCTCTCAGCTCACCGGCTGTGGCGTAGCCGACAGCGGTTGGGCCGCCCACCAGTTGGCGAAGGCCTCTGCCGGCATCGGCCTGGCAAACAGAAACCCCTGGCCCAGTTCGCAGTGCTGCGTTTGCAGCCAGTGCCACTGCTCGCTGCGCTCAATGCCTTCGGCCAGCACCCGCAGCCCCAGGTTGTGGGCCAGTTCAATGATGGTGTGCACCAACTGGCAGTCGCCCTGATTGGCCGGTACCTCAGCGAGAAAGCTCTTGTCGATCTTCAACTTGTCCAGCGGGAAGCGCCGTAGATAGGCCAGTGACGAGTAACCGGTGCCAAAGTCATCCAGGGCAACCCTTACCCCCAGCGCCTTGAGCGCCTTGAGGGTCTGCTCGGCCTGAGCACTGTGGTGCATCAGCGCTCCCTCGGTGATCTCCAGCTCCAGATGCTGCGCGGGCAAACCGCTGCTTTCCAGTGCCGCACCGACCAGCGCAACGATATCCTGATGCAGAAACTGCACTGGCGACAGGTTGACTGCCAGCGTCTCCAGCTCCAGCCCCTGGCTGCGCCACTGCTGGGCCTGCTGACAGGCCTGATTAAGCACCCAACTGCCGATGGGGACGATCAGGCCACTGTCTTCGGCCAGGGGAATGAAGCGCGCGGGCGGCACCTGGCCATGGCTGGGGCTATGCCAGCTCAACAGGACCTCAGCGCCCAGCCCCTGGCCGTGCTCCAGACTAACTAACGGCTGGTAGTTGAGACTCAGCTCGCCGTTGGCCAGCGCCGTGCGCAACGCTCGCTCCAGCTCGAAACGCTCGCGCGCCTGCTCGGTCAGGCATGGCAGATAGTGACTGTAGGTATTGCGCCCCCGGGACTTGGCCCGGAACATTGCCGCATCGGCATTGCGCACCAGTTCGGTGGCATCCAGCCCGTCACCGGGAAACAAAGCAATGCCCAGGCTGGCACTGACATACACTTCGCGCTCATCGGCCAGCAGCAACGGGCGCTCAAGTAGACTCAACAGGTCGCGCGCCACCTGGCTGGCCTGCCAGGGTGACGACAACGACTCGAGAATCAGCAGGAACTCGTCACCGCCAAGGCGTGACAGGGTGTCTTCTTCACGGCAACGTGACTGCAGGCGCTCGGCCACCGCCTGCAGCACCGCATCGCCAAAGCCGTGACCGTAGCTGTCATTGATGGTTTTGAACCGGTCCAGATCGATAAACACCACCGCCAGATGTCCACCGCGGCGTTTGATCCGCTCCAGCGCATGCTGCAGGCGGTTCATCGCCAGCACCCGGTTGGGCAGTCCGGTCAGCCCATCATAGTGGGCCATGCGCCGCAGTTGGCGCTGATGACCTTCGATGAAGCGAATCAGCAACTGCGAGCCGGCCAGTACTGCCAGCATCAACAGAAATACCGCCAGGGCGTATAGCCCGGCACGCTGGATGAAGATCTGCTGAAAGCTCTTGCCCCGAACCTGCACTGCCAGGACCTGGGCACCCGGCTGGTACAAAGTCCAGGCCCCGATCAGTTGCTCTTCACCCCACAACACCAAGCCGCTAACAGGCACCCAGCGCGGCTCGCTGTTGGCACTTTGCGCCAGATGGCGCAGTTGCGGATCCTGTTCATCGGGCTCAATCACCAGCGGCTGCAAAGGACCGGACAATTCGCCGGGATCAGCGCCATGCCAGATGCGCAACAGATCCCGGGCCTGTTCCTGACGGGCCTGATTGACGCTGCGCTGCTCCAGCGTCATGGCCACCAGCACCAGAATCAGCACGCACAGCAGTGCCAGTGCGTTGACCGCCCAGAACTTGTAGCGCAATGGCATCCTTTGTAAGCCCGGCATGGCTGGCTCCATCATGGCATAAGGCTGCCAGTGTAGGGGTAGCCGAGAGAGCGGGTTTTGATCCCGATCAAGTTACCCCGACAACCCCATCCGTTACGGGCCAACCAGCCAGGCTCAGTCCGGCTTTTCCAGGTCCGCCACCAGTGCCTTGAGAAAGCGCGCCGCCTCGCCGCCGGTCACCGCCCGATGGTCGAAGGTCAGCGACAACGGCAACAGCGGGTGCACCGTTGGCTGCCCCTGCCAGGCCACCACCGCATCGCGAATCACCCCGGCGCCAATGATCGCCACCTGCGGCGGCACGACGATCGGGTTGGCGTAGCGACCAAACAGGGTGCCGAAATTGGACAGGGTGATAGTCGCGCCCATCAGCTCCTGGGGCGGAATCGAGCGGTTGGCAACGTCCCGGCGCAGCCGCGCCAGACCCTCGCGCAGATCGTCCGGGTTGCGCCGGGCAACATCACGCAATACCGGCACAAACAGCCCATCCGGAGTATCCACCGCCACGCCCAGATCAACCTGGGCGTGGCGCTCCAGCGTCAACCGCCGACCATCGAAAGCGGCATTGAGCGCCGGCTCCTGAGTGCAGGCATGGGCAATCGCCCGCGCCAGACGCAGCATCGGATCGCGTGCACCACCCGGCCACCGATGCAGATCGGCATCCTCGACAATCATTACCGGCACCACCTCGGCATGCGCGCGCGACATGTTCTTAGCCATGGTCCGGCGCACACTGCGCAGCGCCTCGCCCGCCCCCTTGCCGGCAGCCTGGCGCACATCCTGCTCGGTCACCAGCCCACCCGCGCCACTGCCGCTGAGCGCACTGAGTTCGACCTTCAGCTCCTGCGCTAGCCGACGTACCGCCGGGGCCGCCCTGGCAGGCTGAAACTCGCGGGTGCTGGGGGCGGCGCCGATATGAAAGTCATCACTGGCCAGGTCACTGTCACCACTGGCCGGGCCCAGCTTGCCGACCACAGTACCGCTGTCATCCCCTACCCCTTCGAACGTCACCAATGGCTCGCCAACGTGCAGCAGATCACCCGGCTCGCCATAACAGCGGCTAATCACCCCGGCCTGCGGCGAGGGCACCTCGACAATCGCCTTGGCGGTTTCCACCGACACCAGCAACTGATCGACCGCCACGCTATCACCCGCCTTGACGTGCCACTCGACGATTTCCGCCTCCTGCAAGCCTTCGCCCAGATCGGGCAGCCGGAAGGTTTTCATGCCTCACCTCCTTGCATTACCTCATGGGCCGCCCGGCAGATGCTCTCCACATCCGGCAGCCAGGCCATTTCCCGCCGGGCATAGGGAATCACGCAGTCATAGCCGGTTACCCGGTGCACCGGCGCCTGCAGTTCATAGAAGGCGCGCTCCTGCAGCAGCGTGACTATCTCGGCCCCCGGACCAAAGGAGGCCGCCGCCTCATGCACCACCACGCAGCGCCCGGTCTTGCTGACCGAAGCCACCAAGGTATCGGCATCCAGCGGCTTGAGCGTGGCAACATCGATTACCTCGCAGTCGATACCCTCCTCGGCCAGCCGCGCGGCGGCTTCCAGGGTTTCTTTCAGCGCCGCGCCCCAGCTCACCAGCGTCAGATCCGCCCCTTCGCGCAGGGTGAAGCAGGTGTCCAGCGGCAGGGCCTGACCATCGTCCTCGACCACCTGCTGGACCGAACGATAAAGCCGCGAGGGTTCAAGAAAAATCACCGGATCAGGATCGGCAATTGCCGCCAGCAGCAGGCCGTAAGCGCGCCTGGGCGATGACGGAATGACCACCCGCAAACCGGGCACATGCGCCAGCATCGCCTCGGTGCTTTCACCGTGATGTTCCGGCGCGTGGATGCCGGCACCATGCGGAGTGCGCAGCACCATCGGGCAACTCAATCGACCGCAGGTACGGCTGCGTAGCCGGCTGGCGTGGGACACCAACTGTTCCATGCCAGCATAGATAAAGCCCATGAACTGGATCTCGGCCACCGGTTTCAGCCCCTGAGCCGCCATGCCGATGCTGATGCCGGTGATCAGGGTTTCCGCCAGCGGGGTGTCCATCACCCGGCGAAAGCCAAAGCGCTCATGCAACCCCACCGTAGCCCGGAACACCCCGCCATTGATGCCGATATCCTCACCCAGCACCACCACATCGGGATCGTCGGCCATGGCCCGGTGCAAAGCCAGGTTGATCGCCTCGACCATGGTCAGCTTGCCAGTCTCGGTCATGACTCACCTC
Organism: Pseudomonas jilinensis; assembly: GCF_003586265.1. NCBI lineage: Bacteria > Pseudomonadati > Pseudomonadota > Gammaproteobacteria > Pseudomonadales > Pseudomonadaceae > Pseudomonas > Pseudomonas jilinensis. Next base: position 17,333 of record NZ_QJSA01000010.1, read on the forward strand.
CCAGGGCCTCGATACGGGCCGCCAACTGCTCTCGCTGGGCCTGATAGAACGCCGGCAAGCGCGCATACAGATGATCGAACGCCGCCGTCGGCGCCGCGGGCGGCACCGCCTTATAGGTTTCCACCGCCGCCGCGATCAACTCCCCGACCTGAGCCTGCAAGGCCTGCTCGCGGGACTCGTCCCACTCGCCACGGGCATGCAGAAAGCGCTGAAAACGGCCGATCGGCTCATGCTGCCAGGCCTCCTTGAGCGCCTCGTCACTGCGATAGCGGCTGGCATCATCGGCGGTGGTATGGTCACCCAGCCGATAGGTCACGCATTCGACCAGACTCGCGCCCTTGCCGGCCCGAGCCCGCTCAATCGCCGCCTGAACCCGGTCATAGACCGCCAGCACATCGTTGCCATCGACCTGCTCACCGGGAATCCCGGCCGCCAGCGCCTTGTGCGCCAGCGTCGGCGCAGCACTCTGCAGGCTGCGCGGCACCGAAATCGCCCACTGGTTGTTGTTGACCACGAACACCACCGGCAACTGCCAGACACCGGCCAGGTTCAGGCTTTCCAAAAAGTCCCCCTTGCTGGTGGCGCCATCGCCACAGGTAGTAACCGCAACCCGGTGTTGTTGCCGGGTACGAAACGCCGCCGCCACCCCGCAGGCATGGCAGGCCTGGGTGGCAATCGGCACACAAATCGGAAAATCCTCGGCGCAGGCCGGATCAGTCCAGGCGCTGCCACGCTCATCGCCGCCCCAATACAGCAGGATCTCGTGCATGGCGACACCGCGCAGCAACTGAATGGCGGTGTCACGGTAATAGGGCACCAGCACATCCTCACGGCTCATCGCCTGGCCTAGCGCCGTACCAACGGCCTCCTGACCCAGGGTCGAAGCATAGGTACCGATCTGGCCGGTACGCTGCAAAGCAATGCATTTCTGGTCAAAGGCCCGCACCAGCACCATGTGCCGATAAAAACCACGCAGCAGTTCGGCATCGCTGGCCCAGGCCGGCAAGGTATCCAGGGCACGCCCCTGGTCATCGAGGAAACGGGTGAAAGGAATCTGAACCGACAGAGGCATCGACAACCCTCCTACCGGCGCCACACGGGTACCGGTGCATCGCGGGTCGGCTGGTAAGCCGGACCGTGCATGTCAGCCAGCTTGTGGCCGGCCCCCAGCCATCGCCCGGGTAGAGGCAATGACAACAGGCGCAGCAGCACTCTTGCGGCCACCGCGCCCGTCATGGCAAGTATAGGTCAGGATTGGAGAGGTAGCCGGATGGCTCTCAGGCGCAGTTGGGACTACCTGCCTGATAACTCAAATCCGGTGCCACCAGCGCATTGAACTCGCGCAACGCGGTAGCGCCCATCAGAAACGGGTACTCAAACCCGGTACGGTCGGCCAGATTCACCTCAATATGCTGCAGGCTGTCGCCCATGCACACAGCCATTTCGATCACCGGTCGAACGGTATAGGTCTTGCTGTCTTCATCGGGAATATCATCGGCCCGGCGCTTGATCTGACTGACCCGCACCACCGGCTTGACCAGCGTCTTGCCTTCCTGCGCACCTTCGACCGCCAGCTCGAAACGCACCCAGTCCTGGCCGTCACGCTTGAACATCTCGACATTCTGCGCACTCAGTGACGAAGTCACTGCCCCGGTGTCCAGCTTGGCCGGCACTTCCAACTCCAGATCCTTGATCAGAGCGGTTTCACTGAGTCCGTACACGGTCCGCTCATTCGCCCCTGCTGTCAGCGAAAGCAACACCAAACCGGAAAAAAGAGTGAGCAATTTCAAAGACATAGCTACCTCATTTTTCAGAACATTCCCCCATAGGAACCCCAAACCGGGATATCAGTTCCCAGTTTTTATACTCGGGATAGAGAATAGGAGAGGTTTATTAAAACAATTTGAATTGAAAACGACGGCCATACAGGCCGGTGCGCACACTATCAAAAAAGCCGAGCAAGGGCCCGGGTTTCGGGGTGTGAACTGACCAGTGGGCTTAGGCCTCGATACGCGTCCCCTGCAACAGTCCTTGCAGTTGCTGGGCCGGCAGGGGCCGGCTGAAGAAGTAGCCTTGGCCGATGTCGCAGCCCAGTTCGCGCAGTAGTGTTTGCTGGGCTTCGGTTTCGATGCCTTCGGCGGTGACCTGCAGTTGCAGGCTTTGGGCCAGGGCGATGATGGCGCGGGCGATGGCGCTGTCGTTGCTGTCGCCGGGCAAGTCGACGATGAAGCCACGGTCGATCTTGAGCTTGTTGACCGGTAGGCGCTTGAGCCGCAGTAGTGAGGAATAACCGGTACCGAAGTCGTCGATCGACAGCCGCACGCCGCGCTGGCGCAATGCATCGAGCAGCTCAATACACTGTTCGCCATGCTGCATGATTTCGCTTTCAGTCACTTCAAGCTCCAGGTAATCGGCCGCCAGGCCGGCCTCGTGCAGGGCCTGTTCGACACTGCCCAGTACCTGACCACGTTCTAGCCAGTAGCCGGACATGTTGACCGCCATGGTGTCCAGTTGGTAGCCGGCATCCAGCCAGGTGCGCATTTGCCGGCAGGCCTGGCTGAGTACATATTCATCGATCAGGCCCATAAGTCCGGCACGCTGGGCGACGGGCAAGAACTCATCGGGGGCGACCATGCCCAGCTCCGGATGCTGCCAGCGCACCAGCGCCTCAAAGCCACTTAGCCGCCCGCTATGCAGTGCAATCAGGGGCTGGTAATAGACCTGCAACTGTTGCTGGGCCAGAGCCTGATGCAGATTCGATTCCAGCGCCAGCTGGCGGCGAGCCTGCTCGGTCAGAGCCTGAGTATAGAAGGCGTAACTGTTGCGCCCGCTGTTCTTGGCCTGACTGACAGCGGTATCGGCATTCTTGAGCAGGTCGCCAGCGTCCTGGCAGTCATCGGGGAAGACACTCAGTCCTAGGCTGACGGTCAGATGAATACGCTGGCCATCGATCTCGAAGGGCTGGGCGAACGCCTGCTGAATGCGACCGGCGATCAAGGCCAGGTCTTCGACCTGGTCCAGCTGGTCGACCAGCAGGACGAACTCGTCACCGCCAAGGCGGGCCAGGGTGTCCTCTTCGCGACAAACTCCGGTCATGCGCTCAGCGGCGATGCGCAGCAGTTCATCACCGGCGCTGTGGCCAAGACTGTCGTTGACGTTCTTGAACCGATCCAGGTCGATCGAGATCAGACCCAGCCGGTGGCTGTGCCGACGCGCCCGCAACACGGCATTGTTCAGCCGCTCCATGATCAGCAGGCGGTTGGGCAGCCGGGTCAGCGGGTCATGGTGGGCGAGAAAATCGACTTCCTGCTGCGAACGCTTGAGCTGACTAAGATCGGTAAACACTGCAACGTAGTGGGTCAGCCGACCGTCGCTGTCATAGACGGCGTTGATGGTCTGCCACTGGGGATAGATCTCGCTGTCCTTGCGCCGGTTCCAGATTTCACCCTGCCAGCTGCCGGTTGCTTGTAACTTGGCCCACAGCTCCCGGTAGAAGCCATGATTATGCCGGCCTGACTTGAGAAACCCCGGATTCTGCCCCAGCACCTGTTCGCGGCTGTAGCCGGTGATCCGGCAAAAGGCCTGGTTGACGTTAAGAATGCGGTTGCGGGCATCGGTGATCACCACTCCTTCCTTGGTACTGTCAAACACTACCGCGGCCTGGCGCAGGCGCTCTTCATTGCTCTTAAGCTCGGTGACGTCGCGCACGATGCCGACAATGCGCTGCGGTTGGCCCTGCTCATCCCTGATCACCCGACCGCTGGCCTGGATCCAGATGAAGTGACCTTCGGTATGACGAATGCGATGGGTGTGATTGTAACGGGGTATGTCACCCAGCAGGTGCGCTCGCAGGACCTGCACAGCAGCATCACGGTCACTGGGATGCAGGCGCTGGATCCAGATCTGGCGCACGTCCAGCTCGGCATCGGCAGGATAGCCGACAATAGCCTTGCAGCGGCTGGAGAAGAACCCTCGCCCGGCCTCGAAGTCCCAGTCCCAGACCCCATCGTTGGCGCCGCTGAGCGCCAGGTCGAAACGCTCTTCGCTACGCCGCAGAGCACGACCCTGCTGCTGCAGGCGCCGCAGATGACCACGCACGACGAAGAAAATCAGCGTCGCGGTGACGCCGACGAACATCAGCCCCTTGTAGGTTTGCAGGCGCCGCTGAGCCTGTTCGTCCAGGCCGAGCAGCACCAGAGCCTGATCGCTAAACAGAATCCACAACACGGAAACGACCAGATAGATCAGGGTAATATGCCAGGCGCTGCGCGATGAAGTCATGTAGCCGAGGCTTCCTGTACGGTCGTTGATTTACTATAGCAGCTGGCCACGGTTCGACCCAAGGTCATGTCAATTGCCATAGTGTTGGTCCATAATCGAGTCAATTGCACTCCTACGTTACTGAGGTCTATCTGCCCTATGTGGTACAACGGTTTTCTCGATCTTTCGGTCTGGCAACTGGTGCTGACCACCCTGGTACTGACGCACATCACCATCGTCAGCGTCACGGTTTACTTGCACCGCTATTCGGCCCACCGCTCGCTGGAGCTGCACCCGGCCCTGCAACACTTCTTTCGTTTCTGGCTGTGGCTGACCACCAGCATGAACACCCGCGAATGGACCGCAATTCACCGCAAACACCACGCCAAGTGCGAAACCCCTGACGACCCGCACAGCCCGGTACACAAGGGCCTGTGGACTGTGCTGCGCAAAGGCGCCGAATTGTACATGGCTGAGGCCAAAAATGAAGACACCCTGCGCATCTACGGCAAGAACTGCCCGGATGACTGGATGGAGCGCAACGTCTACAGCCGCTTCCCGATTGCCGGGGTGACCCTGATGGCACTGATCGACCTGGCCCTGTTCGGGGTCCTGGGCATCACCGTGTGGGCCATCCAGATGCTGTGGATTCCGGTACTGGCCGCTGGCGTGGTCAACGGCCTGGGCCATGCCGTGGGCTACCGCAACTTCGAGTGCAAGGACGCCGCCACCAATATTCTGCCCTGGGGCATTCTGATCGGCGGTGAGGAGCTGCACAACAACCACCACACCTACCCGAACTCGGCCAAGCTGTCGGTCAAGAAATGGGAGTTCGATCTGGGCTGGATGTGGATTCGCCTGTTCAGCCTGTGTCGGCTGGCCAAGGTCCGCCGCACCGCGCCGATCGCCCATAGGGTCGAGGGCAAGAAGACCCTGGATATGGACACCGCCATGGCGATTCTCAACAACCGCTTCCAGATCATGGCGCAGTATCGCAAGCTGGTGATCAAGCCGCTGGTCCAGCAGGAGCTGGAGCGGGTCGACGCCTCGGTCCGCCACCTGTTCCGCCGCGCCAAGAAGCTGCTCAGCCGGGAAACCAGCCTGCTGGGCAACCAGCAGCAAGAGCGCATTGAGCGGATGCTCGATCACAGTCAGGCGCTTAAGGTCATTTACGAGAAGCGCCTGGCGCTGCAACAGATCTGGGGCCGCACCAGCGCCAACGGGCATGACATGCTGCAGGCGCTGCGCGACTGGTGCCAGCAGGCCGAAGCCAGCGGCATCAAGGCATTGCAGGAATTCGCCGCCACTCTGCGGACCTACTCGCTGCAGCCTGCACCAGCACAATAAATAAGGCTGCGCCGCGGCTAACCGGGACCTGCGGCGCACCCCAAAAAATCAAGTCCCGGTGAGCATGAAGGTTTGGCATTGGATGCGTACCTGGGTTCTGGGCCTGGCCCTGTTGGCCGGCAGCCCGTGTGGGCTGGCGTCGACCATCTACAAGTACACCGATGAAAACGGTGTAGTCACCTATACCGACCGGGCTACTCCTGGCGCCCAGGTCTTTGTATTCCGTGACCGCATGGTTGAAACCTTCGACAAGCAGGTTTACGTGCGTAGTCACAAGCACGCCGGCGGCGAAACTCTGATCGTCCACAATGACCTGTATGCGCCGGTCGAGATCGAGCTGGAAGTCCACTCAGTACAGCACCTCAGCGGCGCGCCCGAGCAGCCGGTACGCTGGGTGCTGCCGCCGCGCCAGCAGATCCGCCTGGTAACCCTGGCTCCCACTGGAACCGGTACACCGCGTTACCAGTACCGCCTGCGCCACGCCATTGGCGATCCACGGGCCGAGCACAGCCTGAGCCATTACCCCCTGCCCTGGCGCGGTGGCCCGTTCCGCATGACCCAGGGCCCCGGCGGGCGCTACAGCCATACCGGCCCCAAAGGCCGCTACGCCATCGATATCGCCATGCCCGAGGGCACGCCTATTCTGGCCGCCCGCGACGGCATGGTGATCAAGATCGAGAATAATCAAAGCGGGCGTGGCAACAACCCGGCCGGCAACTTCGTCCGGCTGCTGCATGCCGACGGCACCATGAGCGTTTACCTGCACCTCAAGCGCCATTCGGTGGCGGTACAGGAAGGCCAGTGGGTGCGGGCCGGAACCCAGATTGCCCAGTCTGGCAACACCGGCAACAGTACCGGCCCGCATCTGCACTTCGTGGTGCAGAAGAATGTCGGCCTGAATACCGTGTCGATTCCCTTCGAGTTCGCCCAGCCGGTCAACAGCATGCCGAACTTTGCCTTGGGCGGTGACGGGGAACGCTAAGCGCCTCACATGCCACAAGCCACAAAAAAACCCGCCGAGGCGGGTTTTTTTGTCAGGTCGCAAAGATCTTATTTGATCTTGGCTTCCTTATACATCACGTGCTTGCGCACAACCGGATCGAATTTCTTGATTTCGATCTTGTCGGGAGTAGTGCGCTTGTTCTTGTCGGTAGTGTAGAAGTGACCAGTACCGGCAGAAGACACCAAACGAATCAATTCACGCATGATGATGCTCCTTAAACTTTTTCGCCGCGACCGCGGATTTCGGCCAGAACGACATCGATACCACGCTTGTCGATAATGCGCATGCCTTTGGCAGAAGTGCGCAGACGCACGAAACGCTTTTCCGACTCAACCCAGAAGCGATGATACTGCAGGTTCGGCAGAAAACGACGCTTGGTCTTGTTGTTCGCGTGGGAAACATTGTTCCCGACGGCCGGCCCTTTGCCGGTTACCTGACATACTCGAGACATGGTTAACCCTCTCCAACCACTTACCCAACCCTAACTGGTTGGAAGCCTAAAAGAATCTGTTGTCCAGCCGGGGCAACCGATCACGCAAAACCCGTAATAAAAATGCACAGTTACAGGCGCAGCCCCGAGAAGAGCGGAGCTTTATACCAAAACCGGCCCCCACAAGCAATGATTTTTCACTTACATCAACCCGCGCTCGGCCAGTGACAGCGGCTCGCCATCGCCCACCACCAGATGGTCGAGCACCCGGATATCCACCAGTGCCAGCGCTTCGCGCAGGCGCCGGGTCAGTTGCACATCAGCCTGGCTCGGCTCGCTCACACCCGACGGATGGTTATGGGTCAGAATCAACGCAGCGGCGTTGTGGGCCAGCGCCCGCTTGAGCACCTCGCGGGGATAAACACTGGCGCTATCCAGGGTGCCGCGGAACAACTCCTCGAAGGCAATCACCCGGTGCTGGTTGTCCAGGAACAGGCAGGCAAACACTTCGTGAGGCAAGGCCGCCAGGCGGCTTTTCAGGTAACGTCGCACCGCGCCCGGCGAGGTCAGTGCATCACCACGCTGCAGTTCTTCGTATAGGTGCCGACGGGCCATTTCCATCACCGCCTGCAACTGCACGTACTTGGCTGGCCCCAGCCCGGCATGCACACAAAAGCCCTTGAGATCGGCCTGCAGCAGAGCCCGCAGGCTACCGAAGGCGCTGAGCAGATCGCGCGCCAGATCAACCGCGCTACGCCCAGGCAGCCCGGTACGCAGAAAGATTGCCAGCAGCTCGGCGTCGGACAGCGCCGCAGCGCCCTGATTAAGCAGCTTTTCCCGTGGCCGCTCGGCCAGCGGCCAGTCAGTGATTGGCATGATTCAGGCTCCCTGCCCGGTTGGCGCACCCCCTGTGCGCCTCAATGGCCACAGGCTATCAGCTTTGTCAGCCTGTGACCGGGTACCAGCGCACAGTCTGGGCCCCTGTGATATCTTAGCCATCAGTTTCTGGCCGGGAGTCGAGCATGCAGCGGTTGGTCAACAAACAGGTGGTTCTGGGCATCAGCGGCGGCATTGCCGCCTATAAAAGTGCCGAGCTGGTACGGCGGTTACGTGATGCCGGGGCCGAGGTGCGGGTGGTGATGACCCGCGGCGCCCGCGAGTTCATTACGCCACTGACCCTGCAGGCGCTGTCCGGCAACCCGGTGCACGGCGAACTGCTTGATCCAGCCGCCGAAGCCGCCATGGGCCATATCGAGCTGGCCCGTTGGGCCGATCTGGTGCTGATTGCGCCGGCTACCGCCGATCTGATGGCGCGCCTGGCCCAGGGCCGGGGCGATGACCTGCTGACCACCCTGGTGCTGGCCACCGACGCCCAAGTTGCCGTTGCCCCGGCAATGAATCAGGCCATGTGGCGTGACCCGGCCACTCAGGCCAACCTCGACACCTTGCTGGCCCGTGGCATCAAGGTCATCGGCCCTGGCGCAGGCGAGCAGGCCTGTGGCGACATCGGCCCAGGGCGAATGCTGGAGCCGGCCGATATCGCCGCCCAGGCCGCCGACTGTTTTGAACGCGGGCTGCTCAGCGGCCGGCACGTCTTGATCAACGCCGGGCCAACCCGTGAGGCGCTGGACCCGGTGCGTTACCTCTCAAACTACAGCTCGGGCAAAATGGGCTTCGCCCTGGCCGAAGCCGCCGTCGAAGCTGGCGCCCGGGTGACCCTGGTCGCTGGCCCGGTCAACCTGCCGACCCCGGCTCGGGTCAAGCGCGTTGATGTGGTCAGTGCCCGCGACATGCTGGTCGCCTGCGAAGCAGCGCTGCCGGCCGATCTGTTCATTGCTTCGGCGGCGGTGGCCGACTACCGGCCCACCGAATGTGCCGACAACAAGCTCAAGAAAGACCCTGGCTGCGAAGATGGCCTGACCCTGACGCTGGTGCGCAATCCTGACATCCTCGCCACGCTGGCTGACCACGACCAGCGCCCGCGCTGGTGTGTCGGTTTCGCCGCCGAGACCGACGATGTACTCAACTACGCCGCCGGCAAGCTACAGCGCAAGAATCTCGACCTGATCATCGCCAATGACGTCAGCCAGCCTGGCATCGGCTTCAACAGCGATGACAACGCGGTCACCCTGATCGACCGGCAGTTGCAGCAGCATGCTCTGCCCCACGCCAGCAAAGCCAAGCTGGCCCGCCAAATCATCACCTTTATCGCCGAGCACCTGCCCGGCAGCCCAGACTGAGGAGTACCCATGCACGCCCTGCAAGCCCGGATTCTCGACCCGCGTTTAGGTCAACAATGGCCCCTGCCGCACTATGCCACTGAAGGTTCGGCCGGTATGGACCTGCGGGCCATGCTCGACGCGCCCCTGACCCTGGAGCCCGGGCAGACCGAGCTTCTGCCCACCGGGCTGGCCATCCATATTGCCGATCCGGGTCTGGCCGCAATGATCCTGCCGCGCTCAGGGTTGGGCCACAAACATGGCATCGTGCTGGGCAATCTGGTCGGCCTGATCGACTCCGACTACCAGGGCCAACTGATGGTGTCGTGCTGGAATCGTGGTCACCAGACCTTCAGCATCGAGCCGGGCGAGCGGATCGCTCAACTGGTGCTGGTACCGGTACTGCAGGCTAAACTTGAGATCGTCGACAGTTTCGATGACAGCCAGCGCGGGGCCGGCGGGTTTGGTCACACCGGAAGCAACTGAGCCACTGAAACCAAATACATAAAAACGAGCATGGAGCCCCACCGCGATGAACAACAAGCCTGCCTCTGCGTCCCGGGTTTCGCAGTTTTCCGGGCTGTTGCTGCCCCTGCTGCTGAGCGTCGGCGGGGTTCTGCTGGCCGCTCTGCTCTGCTGGCAAGCGCTGATCAGCGACACTGAACGGCGCTATCAGCAGGATCTGGCCCAGGCCTACGCCAGTCAGCAGCAAGGTGCGCTGAACCGGGCCCTGGCGCAGCTGGATGCCGACCTGACCCAGATGGCCGCCAACCCCCAGTTGCAAGTCGCGGTACAACAGGGTGGCAACGCGGCCCTGCAACGGACCCTACGCTACCACTTTGCCGACAGCCTGGCGGTCTATATCCATGCCCCCGGCGGGGCATCCATGCGCGATGATGCGCAAGCGCCGCTGAGCTTCGCCGCGCTCGACATGCTGCGCCGCGCCGAGCGCGACCAGCCTGTTGCGCCGGAGGCTCACCGGGTCGGCAACGACTGGCGACTGTATACCGCCAAACCATTGCGCGCCTCCGGCAACGCCCGCATCGGCGGGAGCCTGATGGTGGTGTTCGAACTCAACCGGTTGCTCGACAATCTGCCTGCGCTCCCGCCCGAGGTTGGCCAACTGCGGTTGATCCAGCAGTTCAGCGCCGCGCCCGAGCAGGTGCTGTGGCAGCGCGGTCAGGCCAGCGCCCGGCCGCTTAGCCTGCCGACCAGCAATCCGGCCTGGCGTCTGGAGTTCACCCCCGGCCCGGCACTGGTCAAGAGCCCGAGCAATCCGTTACTGGTGCTGCTGGCTGCCGGACTGGCCCTGCTGGGTAGCCTGGCCGGTCTGCTGCTGTTGCAGCGCAACTGGAGTAGCCGCCTGCAAGCCGATAGCCAGACTCTCAGCCAGCTGACCTTCGGCCACAAGGCTGCCGGCCTGCGCCTGCCACAACTGGAAACGCTGGCTCAGCACATTAGCCAACTGGCCAAGCGCAGCGGCCAGAGCCCCGGCCCCAACCCCGCGCGCGAATCTGTGCCCGCGGCACCGGGCAAGAGCGACGAAAACCTGATCAATCCGCTGTTCCAGAACACTGACATCCTCGACATCGATATCGTTGATGACGAAGACCCGTTCGGCATGGGCGTCAGCAGTACGCCCGAACCGAGCCAAACGACGGGCGCTCCAGCACTGCCGGCGGAAATCTTTCGCGCCTACGATATCCGTGGTGTGGTTGGCCAGAGCCTGACCGAAGAGAGCCTGTACTGGCTCGGCCGGGCCATTGGCAGCGAGTCACTGGAGCACGGCGAGGCCAAGGTCGCGGTCGCCCGTGACGGTCGGCTGTCCGGCCCGGCACTGCTGGAAAGCCTGATTCGCGGGCTGGTCGATAGCGGCTGTCACGTCACCGACATCGGTATGGTGCCGACGCCCGTGCTGTATTACGCCACCCACACCAGCGAAGCCAGCTCCGGCGTGATGCTGACCGGCAGCCACAACCCACCAGAGTACAACGGCCTGAAAGTGGTGATCGCTGGCCAGACCCTGTCCGGTGAGCGTATCCAGGGCCTGCATCAGCGGCTGCGTCAGAACAGCCTGCGCCAGGGGGCCGGCAGCCGCCGCGAACTTAATTTGCTGGACGCCTATCTGCGCCAGATCACCGACGATGTGATCCTGGCCCGGCCCCTGCAGGTGGTCATTGATTGTGGCAACGGCGTGGCCGGGGTCATCGCCCAGCAATTGTTCGAGGCCCTGGGTTGCAGTGTGATCCCGCTGTATTGCGAGGTTGACGGCAACTTCCCCAATCATCATCCCGATCCCGGCCAGCCAGACAATTTGCAGGATCTGATCAGCGCCGTGCGGACTCATCAGGCCGATATCGGGCTGGCTTTCGACGGCGATGGCGACCGTCTGGGCGTAGTCACCAGCAGCGGTCAGATCGTCTACCCCGACCGCCTGCTGATGCTGCTGGCCGAAGATATTGTGACTCGCCACCCAGGTGCGGACATCATCTTTGACGTCAAGTGCAGCCGCCGCCTGCCGGCGTTGATCAGTCGCGCCGGCGGCCGGCCGGTCATGTGGAAGTCCGGGCACTCGCTGATCAAGGCCAAAATGCAGGAAACCGGGGCTCTGCTCGGTGGCGAAATGAGCGGCCATATCTTCTTCAAGGAGCGCTGGTTCGGCTTCGACGACGGGCTGTATAGCGCTAGCCGGGTACTTGAGTTACTGTCCTTGCAGCCGGGCGACAGCGATGCCCTGCTGGCTCGCTATCCGGCCGGGCTGAGCACCCCAGAGCTGACCCTGACGGTTGGCGAAGCGCGCAAGTTCGAGCTGGTCGAGGCCCTGCGGGACCAGGCTGACTGGGGTGCCCAGGCCAAGATCACCAGTCTGGACGGGATCCGGGTCGACTATCCCGACAGCTGGGGCCTGATCCGCGCCTCCAACACCACGCCGGCGCTGGTCTTGCGGTTCGAGGCCGAGCAGCCCGAAGCACTTGAGCGGGTAAGACAGTTGTTCCGTGAGCAGTTGGCCGCAGTGGCCCCCGATCTTGAACCGACGTTCTGAATACAGGAGACATCCAAGCATCATGTTGAGTCGCGACGCCGCCGCCCAGGTATCCCGGGTACTGACCGAAGCTCTGCCCTATATTCAGCGCTTCACCGGCAAGACCATCGTTATCAAGTACGGCGGCAACGCCATGGAAAACGAGGAGCTGAAGAACAGCTTCGCCCGCGACGTGGTACTGATGAAGACCGTCGGCATCAATCCGGTGGTGGTTCACGGCGGCGGCCCGCAGATCGGCGACCTGCTCAAACGCCTGAACATCGAAAGCCAGTTCATCGAAGGCATGCGGGTAACCGACAGCCAGACCATGGACGTGGTGGAGATGGTGCTGGGCGGCCAGGTCAACAAGGACATCGTCAACCTGATCAACCAGCATGGCGGCAGCGCCATCGGTCTGACCGGCAAGGACGCAGGCCTGATCAAGGCGCGCAAGCTCAAGGTCAGCCGCCACACGCCGGGCATGGACAAGCCGGAAATCATCGACATCGGTCATGTCGGCGAAGTCGCCAGCGTCAACGCCCACCTGATCAACCGGCTGGTCTCGGACGACTACATTCCGGTCATCGCTCCGATCGGGGTGGGTGAGGACGGCGCTTCCTACAACATCAATGCCGATCTGGTAGCCGGCAAGGTCGCCGAAGCACTGGGCGCTGAGAAGCTGATGCTGCTGACCAACATCGCCGGGCTGATGGACAAGGAAGGCAAGGTGCTGACCGGGCTGACCACTGCCCAGGTCGACGCGCTGATCGCTGACGGCACCATTTACGGCGGCATGCTGCCGAAAATCCGCTGTGCCCTGGATGCGGTGCAGGGCGGGGTTGGCAGCGCCATTATCGTTGACGGCCGGGTACCCAACGCGGTGCTGCTGGAGCTGTTCACCGATACCGGGGTCGGCACCCTGATCACCAATCAGCAGAAGGTTCGCTAAGCATGCACAAGAGCGATTTCCGTTTCAGCCACCGCTTGCGGGTGCGCTGGGCCGAGGCCGATTTGCAGGGTATCGTCTTCAATGGTCACTACCTGACCTATGCCGACGTTGGCATTACCGAGTATTTCCGTGAACTGGGCCAGGCCTACAGCGCCGAAACCGGGGTCAAGGGCGCCGACTTCTTCGCCGTGCGCACCCTGCTCGAATACCGCTCACCGGCTCGTTTCGACGAACAGTTGGATGTGCATGTACGAATTGCCAGGCTGGGCAACTCCAGCATGCAGTTTCTGATCGGGATCTATCGCGATGATGAACTGCTGGTCAACGGCGAGATCGTCTATGTGCATGCCGATCAGAGCAGTCGCCAGCCGACCCGGATTCCGGAGGCTTTCCGTGCGGCGGTACGTGAATTCGAACAGTGCACACCGGAAGGCTAGCGCGCAACAACACTCCGCATCGGTAAGAGCGCTCTGCGAGCGCGAACGGGCTTTGCGATCACCGCCAATCCGCTTCGCGGCCGCGGGCCGCTCCTACCGCAGCATAGCGCGATTAACACCCTCAATTACCCAGCAGCGTACTCAGACGCAGGCGGCGCTGCTCGAAGCTGCTGTTGACCTCAGCTTTCTCGCGCTGTGAGCGCTCAATCAGCCGGTTCAACCGACGCTGCTCGGAATCCAGCTCATTGAGTTCCTGCAGAATGCGTGCATCCACCGCCCGGCCGGCCCGCTCCTGAGCAGCCGCCCGTTGCTGCAGGTTTTCCCGCTGTTTAGCCAGTTGCTGAAGATTGCCCTGGGCCGTGAGAATCTGGTTGTCGATCTGCTCGATCTGACGGGCATGGGCTCGGTCCAGATCCGCCACGCTGCTGTACAGACGCAACAGCGTGGCATCGGCTACTGCCCTGCGCTCAGCTTCGCGCCGGGCCTCCAGCTCCTCCAGAGTCGGGGCCGGAGGGATCACTTCCTTGACTCGCCCTTGGGGGTCAAGTACCTCATAACCGCGGCCAATCACCTCCGGCGGCACTCGACTGTCGAGCACCGTCACGCCACGCTCATCGGTATAGCGATACAGGTCGGCCTGCACCCCCAGCGACAATCCGGCTACGACCAGCCCGATTGCAACCCCCAGCCTTCGCATCATAGCCCTCCCCGGCATGAAGCCTCCCGCTTGTTGCTATTGTAGTCGGGCTACGCCCGGCATCAGCCCTGAATACCGTACTGGGCCCGGTAGGCCTGAACCGCCGGCAGATGGTGGCGCAATTCGGCATCCTCTTCGAGGAAGCTCATGACCTGACTCAACGAGACGATGCTGATCACCGGGATGCCGTAGTCACGCTCGACTTCCTGGATCGCCGACAGTTCGCCCTGGCCACGCTCTTCACGGTTGAGCGCGATCATCACTGCCGCCGGCGTGGCGCCTGCCGCCTGGATAATCTGCATGACCTCACGCACCGCAGTGCCGGCAGTGATCACATCATCGATGATCAGCACCCGGCCTTCCAGTGGCGCCCCAACCAGCGTACCGCCTTCGCCATGGTCCTTGGCTTCCTTGCGGTTGAAGCAGTAAGGTAGATCACGGTCAAAGCTCTCGGCCAGTGAGACTGCGGTTACCGCCGCCAGCGGAATGCCCTTGTAGGCCGGACCAAAGATCACATCAACCGCTTCCAGGCCACTGTGAACCAGAGCCTGGGCATAGAAGCGCCCGAGCCGGGCCAGTGCGCCACCGGTATTGAACAGCCCGGCATTGAAGAAGTAAGGGCTCTTACGCCCGGATTTCAGCGTGAACTCGCCAAACCGCAGAACCTGCTTATCCAGAGCAAAACGAATGAATTCCCGCTGATATTCCTGCATCCCCAGCCTCTTGTTAACAAAAATGGCGCAAGCTCGGTTATCATACACCCTCGATTTTGGGGGAGCCATGTATGCGAATCATCAGTCTTAATGTCAATGGTGTCGAGGCCGCAGCGGCTCGAGGACTGTTTGACTGGCTGCGCACACAGGACGCCGACGTTATCTGCCTGCAGGACATTCGCGTAACCGAACCCGAGCTCGAACAGGATCCCTATTGGCTGGATGGCTACTGGCAATATTGCTTTGAAGCAGAAGTGCCCAGTCAGGGCGGTGTGGCGATCTACACCCGCACCGCGCCCAAGGCCATCATCAAAGGCCTGGGCTTCGAGCTGGCCGACCGTTACGGTCGCTTCATGCAAGCTGATTTCGACAAGGTCAGCATTGGTTCTTTGCTGCTGCCCTCCGGTCGTGACGGTGATGCCGACCTGAACCAGAAGTTCAAGTTCATGAACGACTTCACCACCTACCTGAACAAGCAGCGCCGCAAGCGCCGCGAGTTCATCTACTGTGGCTCGCTGCAGGTTGCGCACCTGAAACTGGACGTAAAAAACTGGCGTGACTGCCAGCACCAGCCTGGCTTCATGGCCCCGGAACGGGCCTGGATGGATGAAATCTTCGGTAACCTGGGCTACGTCGATGCGCTACGCGAAGTGACCCGCGAGTCCGACCTATACAGTTGGTGGCCCGACAGCGAACAGGCCGAAAGCCTCAATCTGGGTCTGCGTTTCGACTACCAGTTCCTTACTCCGGGCCTGCGCCGTTTCGTCAAGAACGCCCGCATCCCGCGTGACGTCCGCTTCTCCCAGCACGCGCCGGTGATTATTGACTATGACTGGACGCTGAGCATCTGACCAGGGAACCCCTGGGTTTATTTGATAATCCGCCAGCAGAACGGGTAACGGTAGGCCTTGCCTTCGTTAGCCTTGATCGCGGCAATGATCATCAGCACCACAGCGCCGGCCACCACTACCGCAATCAGCACGAACCCGACCAGCACCACCATCAGCATGAAGCTGAGGATCGCGGCCAGGCTGACACTGATCTGAAAATTCAGTGCCTCCTTGCCCTGATCATCAACAAAGGGGTCGCTATCCTTTTTCAGTTGCCAGACCAGCAGCGGCGCAATCAGGTTGCCAACGAACGGAAACAGGTAGCCGGCAAAGCCGGCCAGATGAGCGAACATCGCCCAACGCCGGGCATCCGGGCTGGGACTGTCGAGCACAGCGGGTTGAGGCTGTTCATCGGTCATAACGGCACCCCTTTTCCAGTCGCATGGCGGTCGGTGTCAGTCCTGCAACGCCGCCTGCTGCAAGGCGAAGAGTTCGTCCACGCCCTTGCGCGCTAATGCCAGCATAGCATTGAGCTCCTCAGGACTGAACGGCACCCCTTCGGCAGTGCCCTGCACCTCGATGAAACCACCCTTGTCAGTCATTACTACATTGAGGTCGGTTTCCGCAGCCGAGTCTTCCAGGTAGTCCAGATCCAGCACCGGCTCGCCCTGATAAATCCCCACCGACACCGCCGCGATCATCTGAATCTCGGGGATCTTCTTGATCGCCCCGCGCTGCTTCATCACCCGCAGAGCATCCACCAGCGCTACACAGGCACCGGTAATCGACGCCGTGCGGGTACCACCGTCGGCCTGGATCACGTCGCAGTCGATATGCAGGGTATTTTCGCCCAGGCTGTGCAGATCCACCGCCGCGCGCAGCGAACGGCCGATCAGCCGCTGGATTTCCAGGGTCCGACCGCCCTGCTTGCCCTTGCTGGCCTCACGCTGCATGCGCTCGCCAGTGGCGCGTGGCAACATGCCGTACTCGGCGGTGATCCAGCCCTGACCGGAGCCACGCAAAAAGCGCGGTACCCCGGACTCAACGCTGACCGTGCAGATCACCTTGGTGTCGCCGAACTCGACCAGCACTGCACCCTCCGCGTGCTTGGTGTAATGCCGGGTCAGCGTGATCTGGCGCATCTGGTCGGCGCTGCGGCCACTGGGTCGTTTCATGTCAGGGTCCTTTGTACTGCGGTGTATTGAATGTGCACCGATTATACGGGCCCAACCGGCCAGGCGACACCCGCCAGCGCTAAGGGGTACAATCCGGGCATCAATACTAGGGACGAGAGGCTTCCGATGGTTTACAGCATGACTGCATTTTCCCGCCGTGAATCAAGCACCGAACAGGGCAACCTGGCTTGGGAGATGCGCTCGGTCAACCATCGTTATCTGGAAGCCAGCCTGCGCCTGCCGGAGGCCTTCCGTGAACTGGAAGGCCCGCTACGCGAACGACTGCGCAAGCAACTGGGGCGCGGCAAGGTCGAATGCACCCTGCGCTTCAACCCACAGGAAACCAGCAGCAGCGAGCTCAGCCTGAACCAGCCGCTGCTCGATCAACTAATCCGCGTCAGCCAACAACTTGCCGGCCAGCTCAACAACCCGGCGCCGATCAACCCGCTGGAACTACTGGCCTGGCCGGGCGTACTGGCCGGCAGCGAGCAGGACCAGAGCAACCTGGTCAAGCAGGCCGAGCGACTGTTCAACGAAGCGCTGGAAGAACTCAAGGTCCAACGTGCCCGCGAAGGCGCCGAGCTGCGCAAACTGATCGAAGAGCGCCTGGACGCCATCAGTGATCGGGTCGCCAGCCTGCGCGAGATGATGCCGACCCTGCTCAGTGCCCACCGGCAAAAACTGATCGACCGCTTCAACGAAGCCCGGCTGGAACTTGACGGCACCCGGGTTGAGCAGGAACTGGTGCTGCTGGCGCAAAAGATCGATGTGGCCGAAGAGCTCGACCGGCTCGCCACCCACGTCAGCGAAACCCGCCGGGTACTCGACGACAAGGGCGCCATCGGTCGGCGGCTGGACTTTCTCATGCAGGAGTTCAACCGCGAGGCCAACACCCTGGGCTCCAAGGCCATCGACAGCCGCAGCACCCAGGCCGCAGTCGACCTCAAGGTGTTCATCGAGCAGATGCGCGAGCAGGTGCAGAATATCGAGTGACATCGCCATGCTGAAGATCACCGACGACATAACTCTGGCCGACTGGGAAATCGAGATCAGCCAGATCCGGGCCCAGGGTGCGGGCGGGCAGAACGTCAACAAGGTGTCTTCAGCCGTGCACCTGCGCTTTGATATCCCGCATTCAAGCCTGCCGGCCGAGATCAAGCAGCGCCTTCTGGCGCTGTCTGACCAGCGCATCAGCAAGGATGGGGTGGTGGTGATCAAGGCGCAGTCGTTCCGGACCCTGGAGCAAAACCGCGAAGATGCCCTGCTGCGCCTGCAGCAACTGATTCAGGAGGCGCTCAAGTCGCGCAAGCCGCGCCGCCCTACTCGGCCAACCCGCAGCTCCCAGCGCAAACGGGTGGACGAGAAAACCCAGAAGGGTCGGACCAAGGCACTGCGCGGCAAGGTGCCGCTGTAATCAGCCTTCGGCGGGCAGCAGGCTGACCCGCTCCAGCTCCAGTTCGACCAGCCGACCCTGGCGCAGCGTCATGTCCAGCAGCGGGGCCTGGAACGGCAGCAGGTCACCGATCAACAGATTCTGTTGCACCGGATTGGCCCGATAGTCATTAGCGCCCAGCACCAGGTTGTGCATGCCCTGCACCCGAATCATGGCCTTGCCGATCCGCTCCAGATGGTTGCCGGTCAGACGCAGCGGTCCACTCCCCGCCTCACTGTTGCGGATACTGATAGCGTATTCGGGCGTACCGATGATCCGGTTGCCGATAATGCTGACCTGGTGCAGGCCGGCGCCGTCGATCGCACTCAGCCGGCTGTTGCCGATCAGGTTGTCTTCGATCAGCAGGCCGGTGGCAGGCGTCATATCCCGCAGCAGCAGGCCATAGCCGGCGGAGGCACCGATCTGGTTGTCACGCACGATCAGGTTGCCGTCCAGCGCGCTGAGCTCAATGGCGCTTTTGCTGGCGCGGAAAATCCGGTTGTTCTCCAGCCGGCCCAGACTGCGCCCGCTGACCCGGATCGCACTGATATTGCGCACGTCCTCAATCCGGTTGCCTTTGACCAACAGGCGGCTGCCACTGGCATCCAGGGCATATTGCTGCATATCGCTGAAATGATTGCCGGTCACTCTGGCCAGGGTCTGGGTCAGGTCCAGGCCGACCGACATGTCCTCGAAACGGCTGCCGCTGATCAGCATCTGCACAGGCGCCACGCTGGCGGCCTGCTGGGTACTGCGCGCGCTGGTCACCCCGCGCGACAGGTGCTCGTTGTAGCCTAGGCGCTCAAGTTGCGAGTCTTCGATACGCAGACGGCTGCCGGCCCAGTTCATCAAAAACGGCCGGTAGGGCCTATCAGTGGCGTGAGGCCGGCCGTCGCTGTAGCCGATCAGGCTGGCCTGCCTGAGGCTCAACAATCCGCGGTTGATCAAGGCCGTGCCGGAATAGCTGTGCAGATGCAGTTGGGTGCCTTCGATCAGCAGAGCCGCGTCCGGGTCGATCATCAGCGGATAGTGCAACAGGTAGCCGCCCTCATGCCGGCTGAGAATCCGTTCGTTGTTGAGCTGGGCATGAAGCTGCTGCAGGCTGATGCTGCCTCCCTGGATCACCACCGCCCGTGGATGCTGATTCTGGTAGCCGGCAATGGCCCGGAACAGCCCATTGTGCACAAAGGGCTCGAACGGCCAACTGCCCTGCTGAGCCGAGTACATGGTCAACAGGCTGACCTCGGCGCGCCCGGCCGGGGTCCGAAACGCCAGCTCTGGCACTGCGGTGGCGGCCTCAAGCCTTGCACGCTGCTCACTAAGCTGACCTTGCTGGTCGGCGCTATCGAGCACCACCAGCGGCAACCGGCTGTCCGCCTGCAAGGCACCGCTGCCGAGCGCCAGTGCCAGGCCCCCGAACAGGCCCAGAGCGCTACGCTTGAATGACGACAAAGACATGGATGGAGCCCTCAAATCAGTCGATATTCGGATAGAAGAAGCGGATGTTGCCGCCGACCTGGCCGTAGTAACCCAGCTCGCTTCCGGCCTGACCATACAATTGCCGAGCCAGGACATGGTCGGGTTGCTGCTTGAGGAACGGGATCAGCCAGACCATCTTGTGGTTCGGTGGGCGTTCCTGGCCGGCTTCCAGCTCAGGCAGGTTGGCCGGTTCCAGCACGCCACGTACGGCGAAGTTGGCCAACTGGCCAAGCTTGCGTTGCTGATCCGTACTCAGACTGCGACCGTTGACTTGCATGCTTTCGGCCAGCAGTACCAGCGGTACCAGGGCATAGTGGGTATAGTCGACCGCGAGCCGACCACGGGCGGTTTCCAGCGGCAACTGCACGTAGTCTCCGGCCTGACCGGGCTGCATCTGCTCGAAGGCAAGTTGCAGGGTTTTTGCCGCCCAATCGATATGGGCATTGCGGTCCAGCAGCATACCGGTGCTG
This sequence comes from Pseudomonas jilinensis, assembly GCF_003586265.1. Taxonomy (NCBI): domain Bacteria; kingdom Pseudomonadati; phylum Pseudomonadota; class Gammaproteobacteria; order Pseudomonadales; family Pseudomonadaceae; genus Pseudomonas; species Pseudomonas jilinensis. Next base: position 37,796 of record NZ_QJSA01000010.1, read on the forward strand.
CTGACAGCCCAGGCGGCCCAATAGTCGTGGTTGTTGAACCAGGCGAAGTCGAGGGTCTGACGCGGGCTGTAATCGCTGATCACGGCGTTGGACAGGCGCTCCAGCCAACTGCGCTGAGCAGTCGACAACTGATAATCACCGTTACTCAGGGCCCTGACCTTGAGCAGCCCGGAACCCAGAGCTGCCAGTGACCATTTGCGCACGGCACGGCCAGTGCCGCTGACCTCGCGGCTGAGCATGGCACCGGGTTGAGCCCAGGCCTCCAGCCATTGATGCAGGCAGGCCAGGCTCAGATTGACCTCCTGCTCATTGCGGGCCCGCTCATAGCGGGTGATGATCTCCTGCAAACCCCGATGATACTCGGTGATCTGCTGACGAATGCGCTCAGACTCCTGGGGCAGCGGCACCAGCGTGGTCTTGCTCGCTTCGCTCTGGTCGTACTTGCTGTCAACCCGCAGGTGCCCGGTATAGGCTGGCGGCGGTGAGCGAGGGCAGCTCAGGGCACGGTAGTCACCGATCATGGCCGACTGGCTGGTGGCCCGCGGCGGCCACATGCTGGTGGCGGCACTGGCACTCACCACCCAGAGGCTGGCCAGCACCATCAGCAGGGCGATGACGGAAGACTTAAGGCGGACTAACGGCACAGGCTGACCTCCAGATCAATCGGCTTGTCGGACGCCTGGGTCGGCTCGATGAACACCGACAGCAGGTTGGCGTTGCGGAACTCGGCAGCCTTGCTCAGCTCCAGGTAGTACTGACCGCCACTGACGATGCCCGGACGCCGAATCCAGACCTTGTCACGGCTGCCATTGTCGTAATAGACGATGACGTAGAAGTTGCGCAGATCGCGGTCGGACATCTTGATATCCAGCACCCCGTCGGCCCCAGTCAACGCCTGACGCTGGGCACCACTGTTGCTCAGCACCTCGATCCGGTCGTTCTCCCGATAGCCCGAACGTTCGGCACGCCCGCTCAGCACCGTGGTGCGCGCTGCGCAGCCACCCTCGGCCGCAGGCACCAGTTGCCGGTACATGACCTCGCTGGCCAGCTTGTAGTTGGCAGGCAGCTCCCAGATGATCAGCTTCGGCGGGGTGCTCGGGGAGTAACTGGGTGACAGCAGGAACTCCATCAAGGCACCATCCTGACCACCACCCTGCAAGGAGAAATTCATCAGGTTGACCGACAGATACTCCTTCAGATAACCATCAAAGTTGTACTGCTTGGTGTCTTCGTCACGGGCCGCCGAGTTACTGGTACCGACCAGCGTCACCTCCGGCTCGGGGATATCGTCGAACAGCGCACTGACTTCATCAACTTCCGGCACGGTCTGGAAGTTCTGCACATACTGATAGCCAAAATCATTGCCGCACAGGCGGCTGAAGGCCATGTTGTGGGCGCCATCCTTGGGAATGATCACGCTGGGCTCGGTGCGATAGGTGCTCTTGGTCAACCCGGCATAGACCGGCTGACGACGTACTTCCTGCGCCACCAGTTGCGCGGTGGCCTTGGCTCCGGCCGGAGTCCAGTGGGTATCGCGGCGGAAGAAGTATTCCTCCTGCGGCGGGTTTTCCACCAGATTCATGACGTCCGGCACGATGGCCCCGGCGTTTCTCAGCTGGGTGAGAAAATGACGCAGATTGGCTACCCCTTCGGCGTAGTCGAAACCGTAGGCAAAGTCCGGGCGCACTTTGTCACGATGCATCAGGCCACGCGTTGGCTGAATCACGATCGCCACCTCAGTGCCCTGGCGGTTAAAGGTGGAAATCAGCCGGGCCAGCTCCGGCTCCATGTGCGCCGGCATGCCGAAATCGGTGGTCAGATCCACATCCGAGCGAAATAGCCAGCTCCCCCTGCCCGGGGCCATGAAGCGCATGATCTTCATCCCGCCCTCGGCGTACTGTTGCGGATCACTGAGCGCCGGACAGATCAGGCACTCGGGGCCGAGGCAGGGTTGATTGGGGCCAGCCTGGGCCTGGGCCGCCGGCACAGTGAACCACAGGGCCATCAGCAAGCCGAGAGTTGAGGGGTACGCAGGTTTCATCCTTGGCTCATTCCTGGTCGGTTGCACAACGTTATTCGGTCGGGTCGATGGTGCTGGACATGGACAGGGTTCTCAGCCCGCCCGCCTCCTCCACCACCATGAAGCTGTAGGTGTTGCCCAGCTTGAGAAACACTTCGTCAAACTGGGCCAGTTCCTGCTCGCCAGCGTAGGCGGAAAAGCCGATCTTGATCTCATTGACCGCCCGCAGCCCGGTTTCATTAGTCCCGATCGCCTCAACCACGGTGTGCTTGCCATCGCGGGTCTTGAGCGCCACAGGTTGCGAGGTCAGGTTATAGAATCCGACCTGGGCCTTGCGCGGGTCATCAACGAACTTATCGGCAATCAGCACGAACTGGCCGTCCTTGTAGAGCACGGTGGTGGCGCTGCTGGCCTCGAACTGGGCCTCCAGACTGTTGCCCTCAATGGTCAGCCGCCCAGGGCCCGGCGAGGTGAAGCGGTAGCTACCCAACTGCCCGGCAGCGATGCGCTGTTCACGCTGCTTGCCGCTCAAGCCGAAACCGATACTGGTGCTGCCCAGGTTGAATACCCGGACAAAGGCCGAATCGGCTGGTGCCACCCCGTCATACAGGTCGGCGTTGCCATCCTGAGCCTGGGCCAGGGTGGCCAGCAACAGCAGGCAGGGCAGACACAACCAGCGGTAGATGCGCACATTCATGATGACTTCTCCTAGGGCTAAAACTGTCGTTCAAAAGGGTCGAGTGAGGCCCGGCGCGTGTTTTGCTGGGCCAGCAGCGTGCGCACCGGGAACTCCCAGATCACGGTTTCAATACCATGGCGCTGCTTGGGCTCCAGCTTCAGGAAGTTGTCCATGGCATGAAATGGGCCGTGCGCCTCAACCGCCACACTCATCACATCCTGTCCAAGAGCCTGTTTCAGCGCGCCAATGAAGTTCCATTCAGCGACCTGGGTGTAGCTGGTGCCAACCACAGCGGTACTCAGGCCAATATCGCCGAACAGGCTGTCGGCATCGACCAGTTGCTCCTGACGGCGGGTTTCATACAGCGTCAGCTCGACCGGCTCGAAGTAATCCGGACGCAAGCGCTGATCAAACTGCAGGTAACGCTGCAGGTCCCCGCTGTGCTGCTTGCTACCGATCTGCTCGGTCACGAATCGGGTCGGCCCCCGCAGCTCCGGATGCCGGGCAACCAGCAGCTCGGCGGCCAGACGTGCACCTGCAGGACTCCAGTGGGTATCGTTGCTGAGAAACAGTTCCTGGCTACTCGCCGCAGCGCGGAAACCGTCACGCAAGTCGACTACCTCGACCGCCTGAGCCTGCAGTTCAGCCTGCAACCGCTGATACAGGGTTTCGACCGTTTCGGCCGGCTGACGAAGACGATAGTCGGCATAGACTTCCAGCTTCATCGGCACAGGCAGCAACACCAGGCGCATACCTTCGGCCTGCAATTGGTCTCGGGCCTGGGTAATGTGGCTGACCTGGCGGGCAATGCTCGCCTCCAGATCGTTCGGTACCCGGTACTCCTGGCTGGTGAACAGCCAGCCATCGCGACCGAGCACAGCGCCGCTGGTGGCCTCACCGAAGATCAGTTGCTGCGCATTGGCCCACAGCTTGATCGAAGGGTCGCGCAGGAACAGTTGCTTGTCGTAGAACTGCTCGAAATGCCTGACCAGTTTGCCGTCGAAAAACAACGAACCGGGGTTTTCCTGACTCCGGGCAAACCCATACAACGCCGGCAGCGAATACAGGAACATAGCGCCCAGCATGATGCAGAAAGCGATGCCGTTGAGCTTGCTGGCGCTACGCATGACGGGCAGGTTCATGACATCCTCCTAGAACTGGAAATACAGGAAGGGTGAGAAGGAGTTGGCTGCCAACCGGCTCAGCGCCAGCAGAAACCCGGCCCACAGCAACAGCGCCTGGACACCACCGACGTGCTGCATGAAATAGGCCTGACCGTCGCTGGCGTAATAACGCAGGTTGATCCGCCCGGCGACCGAGATCCACAGCAGGCCAACGGCGGTGAAGCTCAGGGTCATCAGCGAAGTGCCATACAAATAGCCGTTGAGGCTGCCAACTCCGTTGAGGCCGAACAAACCAGCGTAAATCTCCAGGCTGTGGCGCAAATCACCGGTGTAGAACAGCGGCATGCTCAGGTTGAGCAGGACGAAGGTGCGCATGTTGCGCCAGAACCGGTACGGCGTGGTGACCTTGGTAGCCAGGTCAAAACGCCGTTCGAGGACCATGCCTATCCCGAAGAACAAGCCCCAGCAGATGAACGAGAAGCTGGCGCCATGCCAGAACCCCGACAGCATCATGGTGATCACCAGCCCCAGCATTGGCCCGGCAATGCGCCGACGCACCAGCGGCATATAGACATAGTCACGCAGGAAGTCGGCCAGGGTCATGTGCCAGCGCTGCCAGAACTCGGTGATGCTCTGGGCCAGATAGGGCTGGTTGAAGTTCTCCTGGAACCTGAAGCCCATCATCATGCCCAGACCGATGGCCATATCACTGTAGCCGGAGAAGTCGAAATACAGCTGCATGATCGAAATCAGCAGGCCGAACCAAGCGTCGGCCATCTGCGGCGTTGACTCACCGAGAAACAGCACGTTCATCGGTGCCAGCGAGTCGGCGATCAGCACTTTCTTGATGAAGCCGAGCATGAAACGGCTGGCGCCCAGCGAGAACAGTTCCATCGAATGAGTGCGTGATCGCAGTTGCTGTTCAATCTGGTTGTAGCGCAGGATCGGCCCGGCGATCAGTTGCGGAAATAGCGAGATAAAGGCGGCAAAGTCGATGAAACGATCGGTTGGCTCGGCCTTGCGTCGATAGATGTCGACGATATAGCTGATCGCCTGGAACACATAGAAGGAAATGCCCAGCGGCAGGATGATGTGCTCCAGGGTGAAGGTATCGATCCCCAGCGGAGCCAACGCTCCGGCAATGACCTCGACGCCAAAGTTGGCGTACTTGAAGTAACCCAGGGTGGCCAGGTCTCCCACCACCCCGATGGTCAGCAGGCGGAATGCCCGCTCCTTGTTACCCGCCTCCAGATTGGCCTTGATCCGTAAGCCGAACCAGTAGTTCCAATAGGTGATGCCAATGAACAGGAACAGAAAATCCGGACGCCACCACGCGTAGAACAGGTAACTGCCCAGCACGATTACCAGCGAGCGCCAGCGAAAGCCGACCAGGTAATAGCACAGCAAGAATGCCGGCAGGAACAGAAACAGAAAGACGTTGGAGGCGAAGATCATCCTGATCGCTACCCGGCATCAATAGAAAAGGGTCAAACCCAGGGTGACCTGGAAGTCGTCGCCGGTGTTCAACGCGCTGCCGGCCTTGAAGTAGCTGGCACTGACCAGCGTATTCAGGTTAAGCCGCCGTTCACGCACCGCCATGGGATACATGCGCCAGTAGTAGTTGAGATCAACCACCTGGCCCAGCGCCCGCGAGTCGGTGTTGCGAATCCCCGGCTCGTTGACCACCCGTACCGGCAGACGACCTTCCGAATTGCGCAACCGCAGATCGCTGACCCGCAGCCCCACCACTGTGCCCGGTGCCGGCTCGGTGTCCACTCCTACCCCCACTACCTGCAGGTTGGTCAGATTGACGGTGACGAAATTGCTCACCAGCCGGTTGCTGTAGCTCATCGGGTCGGTACGCCGGTCCGATTGCACCCGGTTGAGGTAGAAGCCGTCGCGGCCATCGTCATCCGGCTTGTCGGTCAGGGCCAGCGTCAGCCCCAGACGCGGGCGCCAGGGGTGCTCATCGAAGCGTTTGCCGGCATCCAGCAGCGCAGCCCAGCCATCGATGCGGCCGGTGTCGAACTGGCCAAAGCTGCCGACCGTGCGCAGATCACCGCGCATGCCGATCAGCTCGGCGTGATAGTCGCTGAGCCAGGCCAGGTCGGTGAACTGACCGTTCAGGTAGGCGCCCAACCGCCATCCCTTGAAGTCGTCGCGGTCGCGCAGGTCCTTGTCCGAGTAGTCGTGTTCATACAGGGTACGCACCCCGGCCCACTGCTGGGCTCGCCACAACCGGCGATAATCGCCCATCAGATAGCGAATATCCTCGTCTTCGGGCTCGAGGCTATTGAAGTCGGTATTGTAGTAATAGAAGCGCTCGGCCACGGCAATGAAGCCTTCGGCCTGACTGTCGCGATAGTCGAAGCGGATTGCTTCGAGGCTGTCGTCCCACCAGACCCCGAAACGCTCGGCAAAACGCTGGCGGCCAACCGTCAACGAGAACCTGGGGTCATTGCCCAGCAGATTGCGGCGCACGTAGAACTCGCGCATCTCGGCCCAGGTTTTGTCCCGCTTGCGGCTGACCTGCAGATTGCCTTCATCCTGAATGATCGCATTGGGCTGGCTGTCGTAGTTGAACCAGGCCTTGGCAACCGCCTCCCAGCGCGGCCACTGGATATCGGGACTGAACCAATGCAAGGTGGGCTCATAGCGGATGCTGATGAACTCCTTGCGATCCTCGCCCAGGCGAGTCTCTTCCGGACCATAACCGCCGCGCACCGACAGTTTGTGAGTGATCAACGAGGTCTCCGGCGTTTGGCCGAGCTGAGGTTCACCTTCCTGCGCAGACAACATCGCAGTCGGGTACAGCAGGGCCAGCAGCAGGCCGCCCATGGCATGGCATTGTCGCGTTCTCATCCGTGTCCTCACAAAACAGAGTTGCGCAGCATTTGCTCGGTCATGGCATTACCCTGCTCCAACAGCGTTGCCGGCAAACGTTGCTCCAAAAAGTTGACCAGACCCTCGGCACGCAGATCCCCCAGTTCGAGGGCCGCCCGGGCATGACTGTAGGCCGTCACAAAGTCGCCCCGCATGGCGCGACCATAGGTATTGAGACGGGCAATACGCAGGTGGGCACTGGCCCAGCCACGCTCGGCCATTTGTCCATAAATGCCCAGCGCCCGGGCTTGGTCCGGCTCATCGAGCAAACCTCGGCTATACAGGTCACCCTCCATCAGGCGAGCATCGTCGTAGCCTTCTTCGATCAGTTCACGAATCAGCCCGTGGGCCTTGGTGGGGTTCATCGATAGCCAGTTGACCATGTAATAGCTGGCCCACAGCGCCTTGATCCGCTGCGGCCCAACCCGGTCCTGATAATGCTCGCCGGCACTGCTCCGTGCGGTTTCGGTGCTCTCCAGCTGACGCAGCAGGTGCTCAACCGCTTCACTGCTGAAGCGGTTGTTGCCGGCCATCATGAAACTGGCCTTGGTCGACATGGCCGGGGTGTAACCCCGTGCCACCGCGTGATCCAGCCAATAGAGAATCTCGCGGTCGAGTTCATCGATCATCGCGTCCTGAGCCCGCTGGGCCGCTTCGGCTGCGGCCAGTTGCTCGGCATCGGGAATTTCGACCTCACCGATCACACTCTGGCGGGTATACACCCACTCATTGGCCAGAGCGTTACTGGTATTGGCCAGATGCAGGCCAATACGGTGCACGACCTCAATCGGCAGACTGGCGATACGTGGGCTGGCATCACGAGCAAAGCCCCTGAACTTGAGGGCCACGTCTTTACCCATGACCCGGTACAAAGCCTCAATGGCGCGGGGGTCCTGAAGCGCCGCCTGGCGATACAGGCTCTCGGCCAGCTCATGGTTACCTTGGTGTTCAGCCAGTCGGCCGCGGTACAGCAGGGTCAGGCAGTTCTCGATGCAGGCCCGCTCATAGCGGCTGATCAGGTGCTCAACCGCCGCCGACTCAAACAACTCTGGATAGGCATTGAACACCTCCAGGGTGGCCAGCACATTGACCGGGTCGCGGTCATGCCGATAACGGGTCAAACCTTCGGCCACCTCGGCACGGTGCTGTTGCCGCAAGCGTGGCCGCTGGCCCAGATAACGGGCCATGGCAGCCAGGGCACTGATCTCGCCGCGACCACCGGCAAAGGCCTGGCGGTACAGCTCCAGCACCCGGCTGGCGCCGGCCGGATCACGCTCGGCGAGAATATCGCCGAGTAGGCGCTGAGCCCGGTGATCGCCCAGTTTGGCCAGTTGCTCAAGGTCTGGGACGACCTCGGCATGGGGGTCCAGGTAAAGCGCATACCGGACCTGCTCGAAGTTCCTGGCCTCCACCTCGCTGGCCAGCAACACCGCCAGCAAGGGCAGGCTCAGTATCAGGAAAGGTGCGCGCATACCAGCTCCCTCAGAGCATCTCGTCCATGATCTCGAGCCCCGGCATGCCGGGTAGCCCCAGAGTGAAATCAACCCAGACCGGTTTCTGGTAGCTGCCCAGATCCAGCGGCGCTTCTGGCAGAATATCGAGCACCAGCATCTGCGACTGCTCGTTCACCGAAGCGTTAACGATGGTGCCAGCCACGGCTGCGTCAGCGCCATAAACGGTCAGGCTGACGTTGCGGGTACGACGCAGCTTCTCAAGTTTGTCGAACGGCACGCTGGCCTTGACATAGAGGGGCTGGTCCTTGGGCAGCAGATGCACCAGCGGCTCGCCCTTGTAACCGAAGCCGTCAAGCTGGCTGCCGGGGTAAAACAGGGTGCAGTCGCAGGGGCTGGCGATCACCGTTTCGATGGTGGCGCGGCCCAGCAGGGCTTCGACGTCACCCGGGGCCAGATCCATCATCGCCGCGATATCGGCCGGCGAACTCAGGCTGGTGTTGAGTTGGGTCGAAACGCTGGCGACCGGCTGACCGGCACTGACTTCTGTGAGGCTTGGCGGGATCAGGAAGCTGACATTGCCGTTCTCCGGCATGATGATGCGATAGGCGTTAGCCGTGACCAGCGCCTGGGCCGCCGGAATCCGGAAAAACAGCAGATAGGCCTTGTGCACCACATAGGTCAGCGCCAACAGACCGATCAATAGAAACACCAGGGTTCCCAGACCAGCTCGCAGGCGCTGCAGGGGGGTACGCCGGGTGTCGTACTTCTGCTTGCGTTCCTTAATGTAGTTCTCGCGCTGCATCACGTTGAACAGGCCATTGATATCGGCAATTTCACCCGACATGTAGGACGAGATGATGTAGCGCAGAATGTCGGCCTTTTTCGGGTCCATATCGACAAACTGGGCACCGACGATATCGCCATCCTGCTTGACCACTTTGATCTTGACCTTGAGGTCGAGATCAACGCCGTTGATGCCCAGGCGAATGACCGCTGCGTACAGGCTGCCGATCTTCAGTGGCTCGGCACACACCAGCCCGACGCCGCCCAGGGAAATATCCTGAACATCGCAGGTGATGGGTGACCCGCTGCCACCGGTCAACCGGGCCTTGGCCGGAATTCTGGTGCGAATGTGCTGACGCTCGTCGATCGCTTCATGGACGACCTGGTCAGAAAGAACCGAAGTGCTCATATCCTATGGCCTTTAATTTCAGAGTTGTGAGAGGTCCAGAAGAACCGTAATGACGCCGAAAAAGATGGCTATCGATGCCATCAGCATCCCTTTCGAGGTCCAGCGGTTCAGTGCCGCATCAAGGTTGTTGCTGCTTTTCAGCGTAGTTTTCTGTCGGGTCCAGCTTTGTTGATCCATATGAAACATCGAGTACACCTTCATCAACGAACCGACGATCTGGTTGTAATACAGAACGAAGGGGTACAGCGGATCCACCGGGTGCCGGGTCAGAAAGAACAACAAACACACCAGGCTGCGCGACAACAGGATCCAGAACAGATAGATCAGCAGGTACTGGATGCCGAACACCAGGCCGGCAACCAGCGCCCCCGTCAGCCCCACCAAGCAGGTCCACATCGCCACCCGCTGGTCGTACAGCACATAACTGGCGAACGGGCCGAGCCGGCGCAGGCCGAGTTCCCGGGTGGCGCGAAAGTTCTGCCGCAACGAGTTGCCGTACCAGCGATACATCAACTGCCGGGTCGCCCGGAAAAAGTTGCGGTCCGGTGGATGCTCGACGGTCAGGGTGTGGCTGTCGGGTACGTAGAAGGTGTCCCAGCCGGCACGCATCAGGCTGAACCAGGAGGACTTGTCATCCCCGGTCAGGAACTGGAACTTGCCCAGGCGCCAGTGCTCGAGAAAATCGGCTTCAACATCACGAATGAACTCGGGGTCGATCATCACCTCGGCGCGGAAGAACGACAGTCGCCCGGTCATGGTCAGGACCCGCTTGGACAGCGCCATCGAGCACATATTGATATGGCGCTGAACGAAGCGCATCGAGTGCCACTCCTTCATCAGCTTGCCGCCTTCAACCTGGCAGAACTCGTTGGTGGTCAGACCGCCGACGCTGGGCAGATAGGCAAACAGCTTGACCGCCCGTTCGACACAGCCCGGCAGCATCATGGTGTCGCCATCGACCACACCGACCACGGCGCCCTGTACCGGCATCCGCCGAGACAGGGCCCGAAACGCATGGGCCAGGCCGTCGCGTTTGCCGGTCCCCCGGGCGCGAACGATCACCAACTGGATATCCGCCCGCTCACGTACCACATCGCGCATGATCTGCTTGATGAAGTTTTCATCGGCCTTCTCGACGATCGAAGCAATCACCGTGCTGGCCACCGGCATACGCTGCAACTCCTCGAACACCGAGCGATAGACCTTATAGGTGGTCTCGCCAGGAATCCGAAAGCTGGTCACCACCATGTACATATGCGATGGCAGGGCATCGTCCCCCATCTTCTCCACCGCCCGGCGAATACGCGGGAAGCGCCAGTGCAGGAAATACATCCCGCGCAGGTAGTGGGTAATGGCGTTGCTGTAACGCCAGATCCCCAACAACCCGATGATGAAGATGAACTTGTGGTGGGCCGGGTCCAGGTAGCTGGGGTCAACCATGTTCGACGCCAGGGCGATCAGCGCGAACAGGCAGGCCCAGCCACACAGACTGCGTAACCCTGGGCGCTGGAACTCGGTATCCAGAAACTCGCGCACCGGCGCCTGATTTGCTTCGGATCCTTGCATGTTGTCCTCGATTAACGGGCCAGGGCCGCAGTGCGGCCATAGACATCTTCCAGCCGCTCGATATCGTCCTCGCCCAGGTAACTGCCGGACTGAACTTCGATGATTTCCAGCGGAATCTTGCCGGGGTTGGCCAGACGATGGACCGATGCGACCGGGATATAGGTCGACTGGTTCTCGGTCAGCAGGAAGGTCTTGTCGTCACAGGTGACCTGCGCCGTACCGGAGACCACCACCCAGTGCTCGGCCCGATGGTGATGCATCTGCAGAGACAGCCGGGCGCCAGGCTGGACGGTGATGCGCTTGACCTGGAAGCGCTCACCCAGATCAACCGAGTCGTAATTGCCCCAGGGCCGGAAGACCTGGACATGGCTGTGAACCTCGTCGCGCCCGTCAGCAGCCAGGCGGTTGACGACATCCTTGATCTGCTGGGCCTTGTCCTTGTGGGCGATCATCACTGCATCCCTGGTCTCAACCACCACCAGATCGTCCAGTCCGATCAGCGTCACCAGTTTGTTGGTGGCGTGCACATAGTTGTTGCTGCTCTCCTGCAGCAATACGTCACCCAGGGCGACATTGCCGCGCGCGTCCTTGTCCTGAACTTCCCACAACGCGGTCCAGGAACCGACATCGGTCCAGCCGGCAGACAGCGGCACTACACAGGCCGCCGAGGTTTTTTCCATCACCGCGTAGTCGATCGAGTCATCCGGGCAGCACTCGAACACTTCACGGTCGATATGCACGTTCTCGCCCTCGCGCCGGCTGCGCTCCAGCGCCAGACGGCAGGTGTCGTAGATATCCGGGGAGTGGCGCTGCAGTTCTTCCAGATAACGGCTGCAACGGAACAGGAACATCCCGCTGTTCCAGAAATAGCTGCCGTCCTCAACGTAGCTCTGGGCGGTGGCCAGATCGGGCTTCTCGACGAACCGCTCGACCGCCAGCGCCCCCGGTACCGGGCCGCTACCCGAGCCGCCGGCCTTGATGTAGCCATAACCGGTTTCAGGTTGCCGAGCCGGCACTCCGAACAACACCAGCGCACCACGCTCGGCCGCCAGTCGGGCCCGCTCCAGGGCCTGATGGAAGGCCTGGGTATTGGCGATCAGATGATCGGCCGGCAATACCAGCAACAGTTCGTCACGTCCCTGCTCGACCAGTTGCAACGCCGCCAGCGCCACGGCTGGCGCCGTATTGCGGCCAAATGGCTCAAGCAGTACCTGTTGCGCGCGCATGCCGATATTGTCGAGTTGCTCCTCGACGATGAACTGATGCTCGCAGTTGCACACCACCAGCGGCGATTCGACGCCCGGCAGATCCAGGCGCAGCAGGGTTTGCTGGAACAGCGTGTGGTCGCCGGTCAGGGCGTGGAATTGCTTGGGAAACAGTTTGCGCGACAGCGGCCACAACCGCGTGCCGTTACCGCCGGAAAGAATCAGAGGAATCATGTCGTTCTCCATGTCAATGCGAAACCACCAGGTGGCTCACCCAACTGTCACAACAGCCGATCACGTTGATCTGCACGAGGCAGTGAAAGCCCGACGTCCCCGGGCCAGGGGCGACTAGCCGCCCCTGCGTTATTGTTGTTGCTGCGTTACCAGCAGATCCCTTCCTGAGCACCGTTGCTCGACTGCTCCATGAAGCCGATCAGGTCAACGACCTGCTTGCCCTGTGGCGGCTGCTTGACCAGCTCACCGAAGCGCGGATCGCCATTGCCGAGCACGATAATGTCCGACTGGGCGATCACGTCTTCGAGACTGGTATGCAGCAGCGACGACACATGGGGGATCTTCGATTCGATGTATTCCTTGTTGGCACCAAATACCCGGGCGTACTCGACGTTCTGATCGTAAATGCGCAGGTCATAGCCCTTGCCGATCAGTTTTTCCGCCAGCTCGACCAGTGGGCTTTCACGCAGATCATCGGTGCCGGCCTTGAAGCTCAGCCCCAACATGCCGACCTTGCGCTTGTCATGGCGGCTGATCAGGTCAAAGGCACGATCGACCTGATGGCGGTTGCTCGGCATGATCCCAGCCAGCATCGGATGCTCGACATCCAGTTGCCCGGCGCGGTAGGTCAGCGCACGCACGTCCTTAGGCAGACAGGAGCCGCCGAAGGCAAACCCCGGGCGCAGGTAGTAACGGGAGATATTGAGCTTGTGGTCCTGGCACACGATATCCATGACCTCGCGGCCATCGACGCCGCAAGCCTTGGCGATGTTGCCAATTTCGTTGGCGAAGGTCACCTTGGCTGCATGCCAGACGTTACAGGTGTACTTGATCATTTCCGCCAGTTGAATGCTCTTGCGGAAAATTGGCGCATCCAGATCGCGGTACAGCTCTTCGAGCAGCTCGCCGGAAAGCTGATCGTACTCACCGATCACGGTCATGGCCGGGAAGTCGTAATCCTTGATTGCGGTACTTTCGCGCAGGAACTCCGGGTTCACTGCCACCCCGAAGTCTTCACCGGCCTTCTTGCCGGAGGTGGCTTCCAGCGCCGGAATCACCACATTGTGCACGGTGCCCGGCAATACGGTGCTGCGGATTACCACGGTGTGACGATCGGACTTGTCGCGCAGCACTTCACCGATTTGCCGGCAGACGATCTCCATGTAGGTCAAGTCCAAGTCACCGTTGCGCTTGCTCGGCGTACCGACGCAGACAAAAGACAAATCGGTGCTCAGTACCGCTTCCTGGACATCGGTCGTGCCGCGCAGACGTCCGGACTGCAATCCGGCCTGCAACAACTCTTCCAGGCCCGGTTCAACAATAGGAGACTTACCCTGGTTGATCAGATCGATCTTGGTTTGTGAAACATCAACACCAACAACATGATGTCCACGCGATGACAAGCAGCCAGCACAGACTGCACCAACATACCCCAAACCGAAAATGCTGATATTCATGGGAATATCCCTCCATGGTTATTTGGCAATGAGTAAAAAAAGACGAAAGCCAAACCCGACGTCCTTGTGGGATTTATTTTGCGGTGCGGGGCTGCACTCGAAGAGGTGCACTAAGCTTTGGGTGTCCAACTTGCGCACAGGATGCGCAGAAGAATGAGGGTTTTCAAGGGGGCAACCGCGGTAATAATAATTGTTTTTTTCTATGGCAACTTTTTTTGCCGAAGTTTTGCTGGCGCCAAAACTCCGTCAAGCCGGCTATTTCGGCGCATTCTTCTTTATATGCAAAACACACCCAAAACAACGAGCCGCAAGTTTTAGCGTAAAAGTTATGGCGCCATTTTTATAACGCCGCCCTCGCAATGTTTCTGCAATATTAACTCAGACACATCAAAATGCCACTTCCACTCATTGCTTTTTATTGCCGAAACTTTATTAAAGTTTGTGCCGCTTATATCATCCGGTAGCAAAAGGCCAACAGCTCCGCTCTGCAAAGTGCACATATGACCAGCCACTCCGACTACCACACCCGGGCCAAACCACACTCTCTTGTGCGCAGTGATTCCCGCCTTAGAGGCAAGTGCCTATATAATCCCCGCCAGCAGCCCATTCACCAGCCAGCAGGACACCAGGATCCATGACCCACGCCAGCGGCACCCTGTACATCGTTTCCGCCCCCTCCGGCGCCGGCAAAACCAGCCTGGTCAAGGCACTAATCGATCAGGTCGCAGACCTGCGCGTCTCGGTCTCACATACCACCCGGCCGATCCGCCCCGGCGAGGTGGATGGCGTGAACTACCATTTCACCAGTCGCGAGCAGTTCATTGAGCAGGTCAGTGCCGGCGATTTTCTCGAGCACGCTGAAGTTTTCGGCAATCTCTACGGCACCTCCCAGAGCACCGTCGAACGCACCCTGGCTGAAGGTTATGACCTGATTCTGGAAATCGACTGGCAGGGCGCCCAACAGGTGCGCCGGGCCCTGCCCCTGGCCCGTTCGATCTTTATCCTGCCACCTTCGCGTGAAGCCTTGCGCGAGCGCCTGACCAATCGCGGCCAGGATGAGGACAGCGTGATCGAAGGGCGCATGACCCAGGCCATCGATGAAATGAGCCACTATGTCGAATACGACTTCCTGGTGATCAACGACGATTTCCACACTGCGCTGGATGACCTCAAGGCGATCATGCGCAGCGGCCGACTGGATATTGCGCACCAGCAAAATCGCCACACCCCGCTGCTGACGGCACTCTTGTCAGAGTGACCGGCGATTCAGTAGACTGTCAGGTCCAGCATTCCCGAGCGGAATGCGCCTGTTTCTTTATGCTAGCCGTCCCCGGAGTACACCATGGCCCGCGTCACCGTTGAAGACTGCCTGGAAAATGTAGATAACCGTTTCGAACTGGTCATGCTGGCCACCAAACGTGCGCGTCAAATCGCCACCGGCGGCAAGGATCCCAAGGTCGCTTGGGAAAACGACAAGCCCACCGTAGTAGCCCTGCGGGAAATCGCTGAAGGCCTGGTCTCCAACGAGATCCTGGCTGAAGAAGCCCTGCAGGATCAGCAGGAGCCGTTGTACTCGCTGGAATCCGAGTTCACCGCGGAGTAAAGCCGATTGCGAAGGTCTGCCTGCCCCAGCGTTAAGAGCCGCTTCCGCGGCCAGGGGAGGACTGCATGTCCAGCATAGAGACCTTCGCCGACCGACTCGGCAGTTATCTGGAGCCAGAGCAGATCAATCTGGTCCGGCGCGCGTACTACTACGCCGAGCAGGCCCACGACGGCCAGACCCGCCGCAGCGGTGAACCCTACGTCACCCATCCGCTGGCGGTCGCCCACATCCTTGCCGACATGCACATGGACCATCAGAGCCTGATGGCCGCTATGCTGCACGACGTCATCGAAGACACCGGAATCCCCAAGGACGCCCTGACTCAGCAGTTTGGCGAGACCGTGGCCGATCTCGTCGACGGGGTCAGCAAGCTGACCCAGATGAACTTCGAGACCAAGGCCGAGGCCCAGGCCGAAAACTTCCAGAAGATGGCCCTGGCCATGGCCCGGGACATCCGGGTGATCCTGGTCAAGCTGGCCGACCGGTTGCACAACATGCGCACCCTGGGCGCGCTGCAACCGGCCAAACGTCGCCGGATCGCCAAGGAAACCCTTGAGATCTACGCACCCATCGCCCAGCGATTGGGGATCCACAGCCTCAGCACCGAGTTCGAGGACCTGGGCTTTCGGGCCATGTATCCGATGCGTTCGCAACTGATCGAGCGCGCCGTACGCAACGCCCGCGGCAATCGCAAGGAACTGCTGAACAAGATTCTTGAGTCACTGCAGAGTCTGCTCGAGCGCGAGGGCCTACCGGGCAAGGTAATGGGCCGCGAAAAGCACCTGTACGGCATCTACCAGAAGATGCGCGGCAAACGCAAAGCGTTCAACGAGATCATGGACGTTTACGCCTTCCGCATCATCGTCGACAAGGCCGATACCTGCTACCGCACACTGGGCGCCGTACATAGCCTGTATAAGCCGTTCCCCGGGCGCTTCAAGGACTACATCGCAATTCCCAAGGCCAACGGCTACCAGTCGCTGCACACCACGCTGTTCGGCATGCACGGGGTACCGATCGAAATCCAGATCCGCACCGAGGAAATGGAAGAGCTGGCCAACAATGGCATCGCCGCCCACTGGCTGTACAAATCCAAGGACGAAGTGCTCAACGGCAACCATGCCCGCACCCGGCAATGGCTCAAAGGCGTGCTGGAGCTGCAGCAGCGGGCCGGCAACTCGCTGGAGTTCATCGAGAACGTGAAGATCGACCTGTTCCCTGACGAGGTCTACATCTTCACCCCCAAAGGCCGGATCATGGAGCTGCCAAAGGGCTCGACCCCGGTCGATTTCGCCTACGCGGTACACACCGACATCGGCAACAGCTGTATCGCCTGTCGGGTCAATCGACGCCTGGCGCCGCTATCCGAACCCTTGCAGAGCGGCCAGACGGTGGAGATCATCACCGCTCCCGGTGCCCGCCCGAACCCAGCCTGGCTCAGCTTCGTCATCACCGGCAAGGCCCGTGGCAACATCCGCCACTTCCTCAAACATCAGCGCCACTCGGAGTCAATCGCACTCGGCGAGCGCCTGCTCGACAAGGTCCTGGCCAGCTTCGATACCTGCCTGGCCGACATTCCCGAGCCCCATGTCCAACAAGTTCTGAACGACTGCGGCCTGGAGCTGATGGAAGACCTGCTGGCCGATATCGGCCTGGGCAACCGCATGGCCTATGTGGTCGCCCGCCGCCTGCTGGAACGCGATAGCGTCGAGACCGAAACCACCAAGCCCGAAGTCACCGAACCCAACAGTCGCGAAAAGCCGCTGGCAATCCGTGGTACCGAAGGCCTGGTGATCAGCTTCGCCCGCTGTTGCAACCCGATCCCCGGCGATCCGATCGTCGGCTACCTGTCCTCCGGCAAGGGCATGGTGATCCACCAGGAAAATTGCAAGAACCTGGCCGACAGCCGGCACAATACCGAAAAGACTCTGCATCTGACCTGGGACAAGGACGTCAGCGGCGAATTCACCGTCGAACTCAAGGTCGAACTGGAGCACCAGCGCGGCATCATCGCCCAGCTCGCCACCAGCATTACCGTGGCCGACGCCAGCATCGACAAGATCAGTGTCGATGAGCGCGACGGCCGGGTCAGCGTGGTGCAACTGGTAGTCCGGGTGCGTGACCGCCTGCACCTGTCACAACTGATCAAGCGCATTCGCGCCCTCAACGGGGTGATGCGAATCACCCGCCTGAAAAACTGAATCCGATCCGGAGATTCCATGAACAAGCAAGTCATCACCAGTGACCAGGCGCCTGCTGCTATTGGCACCTACTCCCAGGCCATCAAGGTCGGCAATACCGTCTACCTGTCCGGGCAAATCCCGCTTGATCCTGCCACCATGGAAGTGGTCGAGGGTATCGAAGCGCAGGTCTGCCAGGTATTCGACAACCTCAGCGCCGTAGCCGCTGCGGCTGGCGGTAGCCTGCAGGACATCGTCAAACTGAACATTTTCCTCACCGACCTGGGTCATTTCGCCCTGGTCAATGAGGTCATGGCCCGTTACTTCAAGCAGCCCTACCCGGCCCGCGCCGCGATCGGCGTCGCCGCCCTGCCCAAGGGCGTACCGGTGGAAATGGATGGGGTGATGGTGGTCGGCTGACAGTTACTGTCAGCTACCAGCGCCGTCCTGTTCACCGAGCAGGGCGGCATAACCCTCCCGATAACTCGGATACTGCGGCGCCCAGCCACTTTCGCGCGCCAGGGCATTACTGCAGCGCTTGCTGCCTACGCGGGTGCTGACCGGCCCGTCTTCACGCGACTCAACCCCCAGCTGTCCAGCCAGCCAGGCCGCTACCTCGTGCATGGCTGCCGGCTCGTCGTCCACGCCCAGGTAACAGGGTGCCAGCAATTCGTCCTGATCGGCCAACAACAGCAGATGTTCAAGCAGCGCAGCGGCATCGTCACGATGGATGCGGTTGGTGTACTGGGCCGGCTCGGTCGCTACCTGCAGACCTGCCCGCACCTGCTCAATCAACCGGGTCCGCCCCGGACCATAGATACCGGCCAGGCGCACCACCGAGGCTGGAATACCGCTGCGCAAAGCCAGATCCTCAGCGGCCAGCAACAAGCGGCCGGTGTCACTGGCCGCCAGTGCCGGACTGTTCTCGCTGACCCACTGACCATCGGCCTGGGCATAGACGGCGGTGCTGGAAACCTGCAGCAGGAAACGCGGCTTGCGCTTGTTCTGAGCCAACCAGCCCAGCAGGTGGTGCAAACCGTCCACATACAAACGCTGATACAACTCCGGATCACGCCGCCCAGCGGCTGGGCAGTAGACCACATAGTCGATCTGGGCCGGCCACTGAGCAGGTTGCTGCGGCTCGCACAGATCCGCCGTCAACGGCTCTATTCCGGGCGCCAGCCCAGAGGTGTCGCGGCGCAGACCATAAACCTGCCAGCCGCGTGCCAGCAGGCGCAAAGCCAATGCTGACCCCAGATCTCCACATCCTGCCACCAGAACCCGTTTCATTGTTTTCCTCTATCGATCAAGGCGCTATGCTACGAACTATCGATCCTAGTCCGACTTTCACCGCAGGCAGTATAACGCCATGACCCTGACCGAACTGCGTTACATCGTTACCCTGGCCCAGGAACAGCACTTTGGCCATGCGGCCGAACGTTGCCACGTGTCCCAGCCCACGCTGAGCGTCGGGGTGAAAAAACTGGAAGACGAGCTGGGCGTGATGATCTTCGAGCGCAGCAAAAGTGCCGTGCGGGTTACGCCGATCGGCCAGAAGATCGTCACCCAGGCGCAAAAAGTGCTGGAAGAGGCCCTGGCCATTCGCGAACTGGCCAGCACCGGCAAAAATCAGCTGGCGGCTCCACTCAAGGTCGGGGCCATCTACACCATCGGCCCCTACCTGTTCCCTCACCTGGTCCCGCAGTTGCACCGGGTGGCGCCGGAAATGCCGCTGTATATCGAAGAGAATTTCACCCATATCCTGCGCGACAAGCTACGCAACGGCGAACTCGACGCCATCATCATCGCGCTGCCGTTCAATGAGCCCGACGTATTGACCAAGCCGTTGTACGACGAGCCGTTCAGCCTGCTGATCCCGTCCAGCCACCCCTGGGCCAAGCGCGACCATGTCAGCCTGGATGAGCTCGACGACAACAAGCTGCTGCTGCTCGGCGAGGGTCACTGTTTCCGCGACCAGGTACTGGAAGCCTGCCCGAGCATCCGCAAGAGTGAAGAACAGCACAAGCACACCACGGTCGAGTCCAGCTCACTGGAAACCATTCGCCATATGGTCGCCTCCGGTATCGGCATGACCGTACTGCCGATGTCCGCCGCCGATGACCGCTACTACAGCTCTGATCTGCTGGTCACCAAGCAGTTCCAGAGCCCTGTGCCCTATCGCACCGTCGCCATCGCCTGGCGCGCCAGCTTCCCACGGCCCAAAGCGATCGAAATGCTGAGCGACTCGATCCGCCTGTGCTCGGTCAGCCAGCCGCATTGAGTCAGACACCGATCACCCCGCTGACCGCGCTCAAGGGCGTAGGGCCGGCGCTGGCCGAAAAGCTCGAAAAACTCGGCCTGCGCAACGTTCAGGATGTGTTGTTCCATCTGCCGCTGCGCTACCAGGACCGGACCCGGATTACTCCGATTGGCGCCCTGCGGCCCGGCACCGATGCGGTGATCGAGGGCGTGGTGCTCGGCGCCGATGTGGTCATGGGCCGACGCCGCAGCCTGTTGTGCCGGCTACAGGATGGCAGCGGCACACTGAGCCTGCGCTTCTACCACTTCTCCGCTGCACTCAAAGCCAGCCTCAGCCGCGGCAGCCGCTGGCGCTGTTATGGCGAAGTGCGGCCCGGCGCCTCCGGGCTGGAAATCTACCACCCGGAAATGCAGAAGCTCGACGAGCACAGCACCGCGCCAGTGGCCGTAACCCTGACCCCGATCTACCCAAGCACCGAAGGGTTGTCGCAACTGCGCCTGCGCAGCCTCAGCGAAGCCGCACTGGCCTGGCTGGATCAGGGCCATGCACTGGACGACCTGCTGCCGCCCGAACTGGCTGAGCAACATCACTTGCCGGCGCTGCGCGAAGCCGTGCGCACCCTGCATCGACCACCACCGGATGTCGATCTGGAGGCCCTGCACGAAGGCCGCCACTGGGCCCAGCACCGACTGGCGTTCGAAGAGTTGCTAGCCCATCAGTTGGCCATGCTGCGGCTGCGCGCGCAGATCCGTGCCCACCGGGCTCCGGCCATGCAGGCCAGCGGCGAGCTGGCCGCGCAATTCTGTCGCCAGTTAGGTTTTCCGTTGACCAGCGCCCAGCAGCGGGTCAGCCTTGAGGTCAGCCGTGATCTGGCCCAGGCCAAACCTATGCTGCGCCTGGTACAAGGCGACGTCGGTGCCGGCAAGACCGTGGTCGCCGCCCTCGCCGCCCTGCATGCACTGGAAGCTGGTTGGCAGGTGGCGTTGATGGCACCGACCGAGATTCTGGCTGAACAGCACTTCAACAATTTCCAGCGCTGGTTCTCGGCCCTGGGCATTTCCGTGGCTTGGCTGGCTGGCAAACTCAAGGGCAAGGCCCGGGCCAACCAGTTGCAGATGATCGCCAGCGGTGAAGCGGCGATGGTGGTCGGTACCCATGCGCTGTTCCAGGATGAGGTGCAATTCCACAATCTGGGTCTGGCCATCATCGATGAACAGCACCGTTTCGGCGTCCAGCAGCGCCTGGCCCTGCGCGACAAGGGCAGTGCCGGGCAATTCTCACCCCACCAGTTGATCATGACTGCCACCCCGATCCCTCGGACGCTGGCGATGAGCGCCTACGCCGACCTGGATACCTCGATCCTCGACGAACTGCCTCCCGGACGCACGCCGATCAACACCGTGCTGATCGCCGACAGCCGCCGCGAACAGGTCATCGAGCGGGTCCGCGCCGGCTGCGCCGAAGGCCGTCAGGCCTACTGGGTCTGCACCCTGATCGAAGAGTCCGAGCAGCTTCAGGCCCAGGCCGCCGAGGCTACCTGGCAAGCGTTGTGCGAAAGCCTGCCAGAACTGTCGATCGGGCTGGTTCACGGGCGCATGAAGGCCACCGACAAGGCCGAAATCATGAACGCTTTCAAAATGGGTGACCTGCATCTGCTGGTGGCTACCACGGTGATCGAAGTCGGGGTCGATGTACCCAACGCCAGTCTGATGATCATCGAAAACCCCGAGCGCCTGGGTCTGGCCCAACTGCATCAGTTACGGGGTCGGGTCGGTCGCGGCAGCACCGCCAGCCACTGCGTACTGCTCTACCATGCGCCACTTTCGGCACTGGGCCGCGAACGCCTGGGGATCATGCGTGAAAGCGCCGATGGCTTCGTGATTGCGGAAAAGGATCTGGCCCTGCGCGGCCCTGGCGAAGTGCTCGGTACCCGACAGACCGGGCTGGTGCAGTTCCGGGTCGCCGATCTGGTGCGCGATGCCGACCTGCTGCCCCAGGTCCAGCAGGCCGCCAAGCTGTTGGCCCAGCGGTATCCAGGGCAGGCTGCGGCACTGATCGACCGCTGGTTGGCTCAAGGCCAGCAGTTTGCACAGGTTTAGGGAACCTCTGAAAAACTACCTGCGTTGGCAATACTGCGTTAAAAACAGCCTCGATCGCGAGCCCGGTCAAAATGCTCATTTACATCACGTAAACTCCGCTTTTTCGGCTGTTTTTGCGGGGCCGCCATCGGTATTGTCTTGCCGCCTCGCCTAAGTTTTTCAGCGGTTCCTTAAGATAGCTCTGAACAACCAGCAACCTTACCCAGTGCATGCTAAGATCAGCGAAAAGCTTGTTCGGCCGGCTAGCGCGTGCCAGGCCCAGTGAAAGGATCCTGCTCCATGAATACCGTAGCCGCCACCGATGGTAATGCCAGCCTCCCCCAGTTGATCGAAAAACTGCTGCAGCAGCAGGGCGTAAGCTATCGGATGCGCCAGCAGCGCCATGCCGGCCCGGCGGCGCAGCAGATTCAGGCCTGCCTGCTGAGCGACAATATCGGCACTGTATTGATACTTATTCCCAAAGATCACCTACTTGACCTCAAGCGCATGCCTGAACTGCTCGGCCGCGAGCTTGAGCCCATGCGCGATGCCCAGCTCAGCCATATCCTGGCCAAGCATCAGCTCAATCAGCTACCTGGCCTGCCGATTCTGTTCAGCTCGCCCTGTGTCTACGAACAAAGCCTGCTCGAACATCCCCGGCTATGGCTCGACAGCGGCCTGGAGGGTTGGTGTCTGGAGCTTGAGCAGGCCGATGCCAAGGCGCTGGTCGCCAAGGCCAGTGGCGCCCGCTTTGCCGTCCCACTGAGCAGCATCGCGCCGCTGCCGAGCGACCCCGACCAGGATCATCAGGACATCCACGCCGCCGTGCAGAACTTCACCGCACTGCGCATGCGCCAACGGCTGGAAGAAACCATCGAAATCCCCCCGCTGCCGGAAACCGCACAGAAAGTCATGAAATTGCGGGTCGACCCCGACGCTAATATTGACGACCTGACCGATGTGGTCGAAACCGATCCCAGCCTGGCTGCTCAGGTCATCAGTTGGGCCGCCTCGCCATTCTACGCCGCGCCGGGCAAGATCCGTTCTGTCGAAGATGCCATCGGCCGGGTGCTGGGGTTCGATCTGGTGATCAATCTGGCCGTCGGCCTGGCATTGGGCAAAACCTTCAACCTGCCCAAGGACGCCCCGGAGCGCACAACGCCCTATTGGGAGCAGGCAATCTACACCGCCGCCGTGATCGAGGGCCTGGCCAAGGTCATGCCCCGTGACAAGCGCCCGGAGCTGGGGCTCAACTACCTGTGCGGGCTACTGCACAACTTCGGCTATCTGGTGCTGGCCTACATCTTCCCGCCCTATTTCAAGATGATCTGCCGACACCTGGAAGCCAACCCGCATGTGCCCCCGCACCAGATCGAGCAGCATGTGCTGGGAGTGACCCGCGACCAGATTGGCAGCTGGTTGATGCGCTACTGGGACATGCCTGATGAAATCGCCAGCGCCGTTCGCCACCAGCATGAACCTGACTACCGCGGTGATGATCACGTCTACGCCAACCTGATTTACCTGAGTCTGGCGCTATTGCGCGAACGAGGTATTGGCGGCGGGCCGCTGATGGCGATTCCCGAGTCGCTGCTTGAGCGTCTTGGTCTGGAGCGAGACCAGGCAACGACGGTGGTGGAAAAAGTGCTGGATGCGCGCGATGCGCTGCGGGTGCTGGTCAACCAGTATCAGCATACCTGGCGCAGTTGAGGCGGATCGAATTTGTTCGAGGTCACTCGCGGCGGCTAGCCGCCACAAAACGGACTATCTGCAACGGTAAGGCCCAGCAGCGCTTACTGGGCCCACCGCGACGCCTTGTTCAATTAACGGCGTCTTTCAGGCTCTTGCCTGGCTTGAAGGAGACGGTGTTGCTGGCCTTGATCTTGACCGGGGCTCCGGTCTGGGGATTCTTGCCGGTACGAGCGCCGCGATGACGCTGAAGGAAAGTACCGAAACCAACCAGGGTTACCGTGTCCTTTTTACTCAGAGCCTGGGTGATTTCATCGAGAATTGCGTTGAGTACTCGGTTGGCCTGGTCCTTGCTCAGGTCAGCCTTGTCGGCAATAGCCGCTGCGAGATCCGGTTTACGCATAATAGCCTCATAGTCTGTTGTTGTTGTTTTCCCGCTGCTTCCTCGCAGCGGTCTGGCAGGGGCCGAGCCGTCTGGCCCGCCTGTCACAGC
Source organism: Pseudomonas jilinensis (assembly GCF_003586265.1). Lineage (NCBI taxonomy): Bacteria > Pseudomonadati > Pseudomonadota > Gammaproteobacteria > Pseudomonadales > Pseudomonadaceae > Pseudomonas > Pseudomonas jilinensis. Next base: position 61,913 of record NZ_QJSA01000010.1, read on the forward strand.
TCAACCAGCATGGCACGACTCGCCCCATAGCGCCAGTCGGAAAATCCATCTTTTGGCTATTGTGTCGCGGATTTCCCGACAAAAGGCCAAAGCGTCCCATTTTGGCCCGTTCTCTCTACAACCAGGGCGGCAACTGCCGATTCAACTGCAACCGCTCCGGCAATGCCCCGGCCGTCAGGGCATAACCGTGTAGCTGCCCATCCGGCGCATGAAACAGCGCTCGTCGATCCGGGCCCTCACCACTGAAGGTCCAGGCACCGGCACTGGCGGTCACCGGTGGGGCAACTACCAGCGGACAGGCCGGAGTCTTGACCGTCACCGGCATTGGTCCGTAACTCAGCTGCGCAGTCTGGCCGGCCAACACTTGCGCCAGGGTTCGGGCCCCGGCCATCAGCGGCATGACATACATCAGATTGAGCCCGCTAACCTCGGCGCAGTCGCCCAGCGCAAACACATGGGGATCAGAACTGCGCAACTGACGGTCAACCACAATGCCGCGGTTGACCGCCAGCCCCGCCTCCGCTGCCAGCCGGGTATTGGCCTGCAAGCCGATGGCCGACAGCCCCTGGTCGGCCTCCAGCACCTGCCCATTTTCCAGTCGCACCTGCAACCCAGACGAACTCAACAGCATCTGGGCAATGTTCTGATTCAGATAGAAGCGCACACCCAGCGCTTCGAGGCTGGCCTGGATCGGTTCGGCCACTGGTTCGGGAATCAACCCGGGCATCAGGTAAGGATCGCTGGCCAGCACGCTGACCTCGAAACCGGCCAGCACCAGATCATTGGCAAACTCGCAGCCGATCAGTCCGGCACCGATAATCAGGACTCGCTTGCGTCCCTCCAAAGCCTGGCGGAAACGGGCGTAGTCTTGCAGATCGTTGATCGACAGCAATCGCTCCCCCAGATCCCGGGCCCAGGGCAACTGCCGGGGCGAAGCACCACAGGCCAGTACCAGATCGCTGTATTCAAGCTCGTGCCCGGCCAGCCACAGGCGGCGCTGTTGCGGATCAATCCGCTCGACCCGGGTCTGGGTGAGAATCTCGGCCTGCAGTTGCCCAGCCATGCTGGCAGCATCCTGCATCGCCAATTCATCAGCCTGCTTGCCCTTGGCAAATCCGGTAGACAGCAACGGCTTGGAGTAAAAGCGTCCATCATCGGCGCTGATCAACATAAGCGGGCGCTCAGCATCCAGTTTGCGGAACTCCTTGGCCAGGTTATAGCCGGCCAGGCCGGTCCCGACGATTACCAGCGGTGCGGTTGTGGACACTCTTCCCCCCAAGTCTCAACCAATCTCGATCATCTCGAAATCTTCCTTGCCTACCCCACAGTCCGGGCACTGCCAGTCGGCAGGCACATCTTCCCAGCGGGTACCCGGAGCGACCCCCTCGTCGGGCCAGCCTTCGGCCTCGTCATAGATGAAGCCACAGACGATACATTGCCACTTTTTCATTGAAGTACTCATCTCAACAGAATTCCGAATTGCCGCGACACTACCTTATATACCGAATCCGGCCAAGGACCGGGCAGCACCACCGCCTACCTTCATGATACCCTTGTGGACCACACCGATTGACCATGAACCGATTCAAAACGTGACAGTACCCGACTGGTTTCCCGCCGCTCAACACCCCGATGCGCCTGCCGGTGCCCTGTTCGACTGGCTATGCGGTCAGGGCTCGCTGACTCAGCGTCTGACTGCCGCCGGACCCAACGACTTCCGGGTTGAGCTGCTCTGGCAGGGCATCCAGACCGGTCGGGGCGATGAACTGCAGGCCTTCGGTCTGGCCAGCGGTGAACCGCTGTGGGTCCGCGAGGTGCTGTTGCATACCGCCGGCGCACCGCGCGTCTTTGCCCGCAGTGTTGCCCCCCTGCAGACCCTGCGCGAAGCTCGGGTCGATCTCAATAGCCTGGGCACGCGCAGCCTTGGCGAGCTGCTGTTCAGTGATCCGGAAATCCAGCGCGGTCCGATTCAGATCAGCCGCTACCCCGCCGCCTGGTTGCCAGCCCAGGTCCGCGCCGAGCAGCTTTGGGCCCGGCGCTCAAGCTTCGGTCGTGGCGGCCAGTCGCGACTGCTGGTCTGCGAAGTGTTCCTGACCGGCTGGCCTCCGGCCAGCCAACCCCATGCCATGGAGACCTCCCCGTGCTAGGCCTGCTGATCAAACCCCTGCAGCGAGTGCACCCCCGCGCCCTCGACTTCATTCAGTTGATGCGTCTGGATCGCCCGATCGGTACCTATCTACTGCTCTGGCCCACACTCTGGGCGCTGTGGCTGGCCGCCGAAGGCATGCCGAACATCAAGGTGCTGGTAATCTTTGTGGTCGGCGTCATCCTGATGCGCGCCGCCGGCTGCGTGATCAACGATTACGCCGACCGCAATTTTGACGGCCACGTCAGCCGCACTCGCCAGCGCCCACTGGCCACTGGCCGGATCAGTGCCCGCGAAGCACTGATTCTGTTCGCCATCCTGACCGGCCTGAGTGGTCTGCTGGTACTGCTGACCAATGCCCTGACCATCAAGCTGGCATTCGTCGGCATTGCTCTGGCCGCCATCTATCCGTTCTGCAAACGCTTCACCTTCTACCCCCAGGTGGTGCTCGGCGCGGCCTTTTCCTGGGCCATCCCCATGGCGTTCGCCGCCCAGGCCGCAGAGCTGCCCATCGCCCTGTGGTTGGTGTTTATCGCCAACCTGCTGTGGACCGTGGCCTACGATACCGAATACGCCATGTGCGACCGCGAAGATGACCTGAAGATCGGAGTCAAATCCACCGCAATCCTGTTCGGCGAGGCCGACCGCCTGATCATAGGCCTGCTCCAGGGCCTGACCCTGATTTGCCTGCTGCTGGTCGGCAGCCGCTTCGAATTGGGGCTGTACTATCATCTGGGCCTGCTGGCCATGACTCTGGGCTTTGCCTGGCAGCAGTGGCTGATCCGCGAACGCGAGCCCCAGGCCTGCCTGCGTGCCTTCCTGGCCAATCACTGGGCCGGGATGCTGGTGTTCATCGGCCTGGCCCTGGATTACGCCATGCGCTGACAGCAAGTGAACCTCTGAAAAACGTAGGCGAGGCAGGCAAGACAAGGCAAAAACAGCCGAAAAAGCGGAGTTTACGTGGTGTAAATGAGCATTTTGAGGCTGTTTTTAACGCTGTATTGCCAACGCAGGTAGTTTTTCAGAGGTTCCCAAGCTTCATCAAGTGGTTATATGAACGTCATACAACTGCAATAAAAGTGTTATCTAATCGACGCATGTCAGGAATCCGCAACGAGATGGTAAACACCATGGCAGGCAAAACCATTCTAATCGTCGATGATGAAGCCCCGATCCGGGAGATGATTGCTGTAGCGCTGGAAATGGCCGGCTATGAGTGCCTCGAGGCCGAAAACGCCCAGCAGGCCCATGCCAGCATCATTGACAGCAAGCCGGACCTGATCCTGCTCGACTGGATGCTGCCCGGCACCACCGGCATCGAACTGGCCCGGCGCCTGAAGCGCGATGACATGACAGCCGACATTCCGATCATCATGCTCACCGCCAAAGGCGAAGAGGACAACAAGATCCAGGGCCTGGAAGTCGGCGCCGACGACTACATCACCAAACCCTTTTCACCGCGCGAACTGGTGGCCCGACTCAAGGCGGTATTGCGCCGCGCCGGCCCGGCTGACAGCGAAGCGCCGATTGAAGTCTCCGGCCTGCACCTGGATCCGGTCAGCCACCGGGTGACCATTGACGACAGGCCAGCGGAGATGGGCCCTACCGAATACCGCCTGCTGCAGTTCTTCATGACTCACCAGGAGCGCGCCTACACTCGCGGGCAATTGCTTGATCAAGTCTGGGGTGGCAATGTCTACGTCGAAGAGCGCACCGTAGACGTGCATATCCGCCGGCTACGCAAGGCCCTGGGCAGCAACTACGAGCATCTGGTGCAGACCGTGCGCGGTACTGGTTATCGGTTTTCCACCAAGGCCTGAGAGCGGCTCAATCACATCGGACCACCGGCCGAGTAAGGAGCTGACGCTTGGGTAACAACTGGTTCACAGCGGTACTGAACAGGCTGTTCTGGCTGATGCTGCTGTGCCTGGTGGCCGGGCTGATCCTCGACGCAGTGGCCTGGACCCTGGTCGCCGGCCTCACCCTTTATCTGTTCTGGATACTGCGTCAGATGTTCCGCTTCCACCACTGGCTGCGGACCCGCCCCAATGACCCACCTCCGGAAGCCAAGGGCGTCTGGGGTGAAATCTTCGACAGCATCTATCATATGCAGCGCCGGGACAGCCGCATGCGAGCCCGCCTGCAAGCGGTGATCGACCGCATCCAAGCCTCGACTGCGGCGCTCAGCGATGCGGTGGTGATGATCGACCCGGACGGCCACCTGGAATGGTGGAACCACGCTGCAGAACAGTTGCTGGGGCTGCGTGCTCCGGATGATAGCGGCCAGCACGTCACCAACCTGATTCGTGACCCGCGCTTTGTGGCCTACTTTGACCAGGACAGCTACAAGGAACCGCTCGACATCCCCTCGCCGATCGACATCAATAGCTGGCTGCAGTACGCCATCACCCGCTATGGCCGTGGCGACCGCCTGATGGTGGTGCGCGATGTCACGCGCATGCACAACCTCGAACAGATGCGCAAAGACTTCGTCGCCAACGTCTCCCATGAACTGCGCACCCCGCTGACCGTGGTAGTCGGCTATCTGGAAACCCTGCTTGACGCCGAAGACTCGATCAATCCGCGCTGGAAGCGAGCCTTGCAACAGATGCAGCAACAGGCCCGGCGCATGCAGACCCTGCTCAACGACCTGCTGTTACTGGCCCGGCTGGAAACCTCGGATACTGTCGACGATGAAAAACCAGTGGCGGTCGACCTGCTGCTGCTCGGCATTCGCCAGGACGCCCAGGCCCTGTCGGCCGAACGCAACCACCACATCAGCCTGGAAGCCAGCAGCCAACTGCGACTACGCGGTATCGAAGGCGAGCTGCGTAGCGCCTTCTCCAATCTGGTGTTCAATGCAGTGAAGTACACCCCGGACGAGGGTGAGATCCAGATTCGCTGGTGGCAGGATGAGCGCGGTGCTCACCTGAGCGTCAGTGACAATGGCGTAGGTATCGCCCCGCAACACATCAACCGGCTGACCGAGCGTTTCTACCGGGTAGACTCCAGCCGCAACAGCAGTACCGGCGGCACCGGGTTGGGGCTGGCGATCGTCAAGCACGTGCTATTGCGCCACGACGGCAAGCTGGAAATCACCAGCACTCCGGGCAAAGGCAGCACCTTCACCTGCCATTTTCCCAGCGGACGGATAGTCTGATCAGGCCCCGGGCGAGTAATGCTGCTGAGCCGTGCCTGAGGCAATCAGCCGGGACAGATAGCTGAGCTTGTCCTGATCCTGATCGACGAACTTCAGCGTCACCTTGACCCATTCGCAGTCGAGCTTGGGTTCCAGCGCCGCCACCGCATGTACATAAGCGTTGATCCGCGCCACGCTCTGGTCGCTGTCCTGTTCCAGATCCAGCACGACACTTTCAAACACCTGCGGTAAGCGTTCAGCACGGCGCACCACTACCAGCGCATCGCGCAGGCTCAGAGTCTTGATCACGCAAGCCTGCTGCTGATCAGCCAGGCGCAGTTGCGCCTGGCCGCGCACGTTCTGGGCGCTGCTGGCCGCAGCGGGGCTGGGCGAGACGGTGGGAGTAACAGCCTTGGGTGCTGGCTTGGCTGCCGCACTGGAGGGGGGCGATGCCGCCGGGCGACCACCGGTCAAGGCACTGATGCTGTCCTGGGCAGTGCCGACACTGGGTGTAGCCGGTCGCGCCTGCAATGCCGCCAGCTTGCCTGAGCGCTGCAGGGCCTTCTTGACCTTGCCGACCAGTTGCTCATTGCTGAAGGGTTTGCCGATATAGTCGCTGACCCCGGCCTGAATGGCCTGAACCACATTTTCCTTGTCGCCGCGGCTGGTCACCATAACAAACGGCACCTTGGCCATTTCCGGCTGGCCACGAAACCATTGCAACAGCTCCAGACCGCTCATTTCCGGCATTTCCCAATCGCACAACACCAGATCGAAGCTGCTGCGGCTCAATACCTGCTGAGCCTTGCGACCATTGGTCGCCTCCTCAATCTGCAAGCCAGGAAAATGACTGCGCAAGGCCTTCTTGACCAAGTCGCGAATGAAGGGGGCGTCGTCCACCACCAGGACTGACACTTTCGCCATGTTGACTCTCTCTTTCCGATGTCCGCATAGCTTAGCGCAGAGTAATAGCAATTACCCAGTGTGAATGCCGGCAGGCTGACGACCCGCCTGATACTGAACAGTACCAGGCGGTGTCAGGCAAGGTTAGAGCGTGCCGTTCAAGGCATTGAGGAACAGTTGCTGATACTGCGCCGCTTCCAGTTGGATCGGGTTGGTCCGGGCACTGGGATCCTTGACCGACATTGCGCCAATGGTCTCGGCCTGGGCATCGTCAATACCGATAGCGGCCAGCGTATGCGGCATGTCCAGCTCGCTGCGCAGTTCCAGCACCCAGTCCAGAATACCGTCGAAGTTGGGCTTGGCCAGCCCCAGATAACGGCCAGCCCGCTGCATTTCCGCCTCGATGGCGGTACGGTTCATTTGCAGCACATAGGGCATGACAATCGCATTCAAGGTGCCGTGGTGGGCATCGTAGAGTGCGCCCAGGCTGTGCGACAGCGCGTGGATCGCGCCCAGGCCGCGCTGGAATGCCACGCAACCCATGGTCGAGGCCACCATCATCTGCATCCGCGCATCGATATCGTTGCCGTTGCCGGTCGCCCGCGGCAGGTATTCCTTGACCAGACGCATACCTTCCAGGGCAATGCCTTCAGCCATTGGGTGGAACAAGGGCACACAGAAAGCTTCCAGGTTGTGCGCCAGGGCATCCATCCCGGTGGCCGCGGTCAGCTTAGGCGGCAGACCAACGGTCAGCTCCGGATCGAGAATCACCACCGGCGGCACCATCTTGGCGTGGAACAGGATCCGCTTGGCGTGACTTTCCTCGTCGCTGATCACCGCCGCCTGACCCACTTCCGAACCGGTCCCGGCGGTGGTCGGCACGGCAACCACCGGCAGCATCTTGCTGACATCGACGTTCGACGGTTTCTGCGCCTCCCACAGCGAAATGCTCTGGTGGGCGATCAGGGCGATGGCCTTGGCCGCATCGATGGCCGAGCCGCCGCCGAAGGCAATCACCCCATCATGGCTGCCGGCCTTGAGTGCCGCCACGCCATCGGCCACGTTGCCGCTGGTGGGGTTACCCTTGACGGCACTGAACAAGCCCGGATTCAAACCGGCATCACGACAGTTCTGCAGCGCCTGTTCAACCATTGGTAAGGCCGCCAGGCCCGGATCGGTCACCAGCAGCGGTGCCTGCATGCCCAACTGTTTGCAGGCCTTGCCCAGCTCGCCGATGCGCCCGGGGCCAACCCGGACCGAGGTAGGATAGTGCCAGTTGATACTGTAAGACGAAATTTCCATGGGAGCTCTCCGCAGCCATCAGGCGTTGTAGTAGGTGTATTGAAGCGGAACCCCGGCAGCGGTCCGGGGATACAAAATCGTTTTATGTCCCGCAACATACCCAAAGCCAGTTCTTTAGTCTATGTCTTGCGAGACGTTCTGCGACAATCGACCACTTGCCAAACCAGCAATAAGCCGGCAACGTAATCGGCAAAGTGCCCATAATGAAACCTATTAAAAGATGGGAATTTAACCCTCACCAACATCCGAGGATACCTGATGAAAAACCTGCTGATCCCCGCACTTGCCGCTGGCGCCCTGTTTGCCAGTCATGCCGCGCTGGCCGATGGCGAAGCCCTGTTCAAGAGCAAACCCTGCGTGGCCTGTCATGCCGTAGACACCAAGATGGTTGGCCCGGCCCTGAAGGAAGTCGCCGCCAAGTACGCCGGTGAAGACGGTGCCGTTGATACCCTGGCCAGCCACATCAAGAATGGCTCCTCTGGCATTTGGGGGCCGATCCCGATGCCGCCGAATCAGGTGAGCGATGAGGAAGCCCGGCAACTGGCCGAGTGGGTACTGACGCTGAACTGAGAGACCCGCAGGCGGAGCCCGGCCGTGCCCGGGCTCCATCAGCGGCTAGCGTGCCGCGCTGATGTCTGCCATGCCTCTGGGCAGACCCAACGAGATCAGCGCAGCCGCCAATACAAAGAGTGCCGAAATCCATAGGCAGGCTTCCAGCCCCTGAGTCTGATAAACCCAGCCCGACAGCAGGGTGCCGATCAACCGCCCCAGGGCGTTGGACATGTAGTAGAAGCCGACATCCAGCGAGACCCCATCACGCCCGGCGTACGCCACGATCAGATAGCTGTGCAGCGACGAGTTGATCGCAAACAGTACGGCAAACAGCAGCAACCCCGTGATCAACAGGCTCGGGGCCGGCGCGCCCATATGCAACCCCAGGGCCATGGCCGCCGGCAGCAAGGCCAGTGCCAACGCCCAGCCGAAAGCGGACCGCGCCCCCGGCACCCGGCCCTGACGCTTGCCGGTCAAGGCCGGAGCCTGGGACTGGACGATGCCGTAGCCAATCACCCACAGGGCCAGAAAACCGCCAACCGACCAGAAATCCCAGCCCAGCACGCTGCTCAGATACACCGGCAGAGCGACCACGAACCAGACATCCCGGGCACCGAACAGAAACAGCCGGGCTGCCGAAAGAATATTGATCCGCCGGCTTTTGGACAGCAGCTCACGGAACTTCGGCTTGGCCTTGGCCCGGCCCAGATCCTGCTGCAACAGCCACAGGCTGAGCAACCAGACCACCCCTAACGCCAGCGCCATGGCCAGTACCGCGCCAGCAAAACCCAGCAGCGTGAGCAGTCCGGCACCAAGGAAAAAGCCCACACCCTTGAGCGCATTCTTCGAGCCGGTCAACAGCGCAACCCAGCGATACAAGGTGCCCTGCTGCTCGTCCGGCACCAGCAGCTTGATAGCGCTCTTGGCGCTCATCTTGTTCAGGTCCTTGGCGACTCCGGACAATGCCTGGGCGGCCATGACCCAGAGTACCGTCAGCCATTCACTGGGCACCGTCAGCATCAGCAACGCCAGCACCTGCAATGCCAGACCAATATTCATGGTCCGGTTGAGGCCGATGCGGGCACCCAGATAGCCACCGACCAGATTGGTCACCACGCCGAAGATTTCGTAGAACAGAAACAGCGCGGCGATCTGCAGCGGGCTATAGCCGAGGCTGTGAAAATGCAGCACCACCAACATCCGCAAGGCGCCGTCGGTGAGGGTAAAAGCCCAGTAATTGCCGGTCACCACCAGATACTGGCGAATTCCCGGACTGAGCTGCGCCAGCCAGCTCATGCGCCTCAGCCTACCTGACCGACCAAACGGGCCAGCTCAACCGTGCGGTTGGCATAGCCCCATTCATTGTCATACCAGGCGTAGATCTTCACCTGCGTGGCGTTGACCACCATGGTCGACAGTGCGTCGATGATCGACGAGCGCGGGTCAGTACGGTAGTCGATCGATACCAGCGGTCGCTCCTCGTAACCCAGAATACCCCTGAGCGCGCCATCGGCGGCGCTCTTGAGCAACGCGTTGACCTCATCCGCCGTGGTTGCGCGCTCGACCTCGAATACGCAGTCGGTCAGCGAGGCGTTGGCCAGCGGCACCCGCACCGCATGGCCATTAAGCTTGCCGCGCAGCTCGGGAAAAATTTCGGCAATCGCGGTAGCCGAGCCAGTGGTAGTCGGGATCAGGCTCATGCCGCAGGCCCGAGCCCGGCGCAGATCCTTGTGCGGCTGATCGAGAATGCTCTGGGTGTTGGTCAGATCGTGAATGGTGGTGATCGAACCATGGCGAATGCCCAGCGCCTCATGGATCACCTTGACCACCGGAGCCAGGCAGTTGGTAGTGCAGGAGGCAGCAGTGACGATCCGGTGCTGGGCCGGGTCGAACAACTGCTGGTTGACGCCCATGACGATATTCAGCGCACCGGCTTCCTTGACCGGGGCGCTGACCACCACCCGCTTGACGCCCTGCTCCAGATAACCTTGGAGTACGGCCACGGTCTTCATCTTGCCGCTGGCCTCGATTACCAGATCGCAGCCCGACCAGTCGGTCTCGGCAATAGTCTTGTTGGCGGTCAGTTTGAGTCGCCGGCCACCGATCCGCAGATCATTACCCTCGGCTACCGCCTCGTGCTGCCAGCGCCCATGCACCGAGTCGAAGTTGAGCAAATGCGCGTGGGTTGTGGCGTCGCCGGCCGGATCATTGATCTGCACGAACTCCAGTTCCGGCCAGTCCCAGGCAGCACGTAGGGCCAGCTTGCCGATCCGGCCGAAACCGTTGATACCTACCTTGATTGTCATGCTGTGTTCTCCGCTAATTTGACTGAACGCCCCACACCACTTAAATACTGCGCTGGTTGACTCGCGCCGAAAGCTGCTCGGCCGATTCCTTGCGCTCGGAATAGCGATCAACCAGATAGTCCTGACGATCGCGCAGCAGCAGAGTGAACTTGACCAGCTCCTCCATCACATCCACCACCCGGTCATAGTAGGACGATGGTTTCATCCGCCCGGTCTGGTCAAATTCGAGAAATGCCTTGGGCACCGACGACTGGTTGGGAATGGTGAACATCCGCATCCAGCGACCCAACACTCGTAACTGGTTGACCACATTGAACGACTGCGAGCCACCACAGACCTGCATCACCGCCAGGGTCTTGCCCTGGGTCGGACGGATCGCGCCCATGGCCAGAGGCACCCAGTCGATCTGCGCCTTGAATACCCCAGTCATGGCGCCATGGCGCTCGGGCGAACACCACACCTGGCCTTCGGACCACTGCATCAGCTCACGCAGTTCGCGGACCTTGGGGTGATCATCGCCGGCATCATCCGGCAGAGGCAGTCCGGAGGGATGGAAAATGCGCGGCTCGGCGCCAAAGCCTTCGAGCAGCCGGGCCGCTTCCTCGACCAGCAGGCGGCTGAACGAATGCTCACGGGTGGAACCGTACAGCAGCAAAATCCGGGGCTTGTGGCTGGCCGGCTGGCGAGGTGCCAGTTGGTCCTGGTCAGGACGCTGAAACAGCTCGGCCTCGACATTCGGCAGATCGTCAAACATGTTAGCTCCTTATTGGCACAGGGCGGCGCGCTGCGGCCGGTTGCGCATGCTGTCCAGGCGCAGCAGATCAGGTGCCAGCCACTCGGTATTGGCCGTCAGCACCCGCTTCAGGGTGTCATTGATCCAGGCTGGCAGTTGCGGGTGCAGGCGGTAATAGACCCACTGGCCACTACGCCGGTCCTGCAACAGACCGCAGGTGCGCAGTTGCGCCAGGTGACGGGAGATTTTCGGCTGGCTGAGCTGCAGCGCTTCGGTCAACTCACAGACGCACAGTTCGCCTTCGCGGGCGATCAGCAGGGTGGCCCGGGCCCGGGTGTCATCGGCCAGGCACTTGAACAGCTCGGTCGGCGTCATGGACTGGGACATGGTGGGACTCCGTTATATTCGGTTTTTCGAATATACGGAATATCAGATATGCTGTCGAGCATAAGCTGGAGGGCGGTTGCCCTGGGTAACAGGGTGACGCCCGGCGGCTTGCAGACCGCCGTAAGCGTCACTGGTGTAGCTACCGGATCAGTCCTTCTTCAACTGCTCTTCCATGTTCTTCAGGCCCAGGTGGCGCACGTCAGTGCCCTTGACCAGATAGATCACATGTTCGGCAACGTTGCGCGCGTGATCGCCGACCCGCTCCAGTGAGCGCAGTACCCAGAGGATGTTCAGCACCCGGGTAATGGAGCGTGGATCTTCCATCATGTAGGTGACCATCTCGCGCATGGCGGTCTTGTACTCCTGATCGACCACCTTGTCCTCGCGGGCAACGGCGAAGGCCTGATCGCTGTCGAAGCGAGCGAAAGCGTCCAGCGCGTCCTGCACCATCTTGCGCACGTGATAACCGATATGCCGGCACTCGACGTAGCCCCGCGGGGCCTGGCCTTCCTCGACCAGATACTGGGCCCGACGGGCAATCTTCGAGGCTTCGTCACCGATGCGCTCAAGATCGACGATGATCTTGCTGATGCTAATCACCAGTCGCAGATCACTGGCCGCCGGTTGACGACGGGCCAGAATGCGCATGCACTCCTGGTCGATCTTGCGCTCCATCTGGTTGATCGCGTCATCCTTCTCGCGCACCAGCTCGGCCAGCTTGGCATCACCTTCGATCAGGGCGACGATGGCATCGTTGACCTGCATCTCCACCAGACCGCCCATCTCCAGCATGAGGGTGCGGATTTCCTCCAGCTCCTCGTTGAACTGTTGGGAGATGTGATGGCTGAATGCTTCTTTGTCTTGATTCATGGCAGTCTCCCTGCGGGTTAGCCGTAACGGCCGGTGATGTAGTCTTCGGTCTGCTTCTTGCTCGGGTTGGTGAACAAGGTGTTGGTGTCACCAAACTCGATCAGATCGCCCATGTACATGAACGCGGTGTAGTCCGAGACTCGCGCGGCCTGCTGCATGTTGTGGGTAACGATGACGATGGTGTACTGGTCCTTGAGCTCGTTGATCAGCTCCTCAATCTTCAGGGTCGAGATCGGGTCCAGGGCCGAAGCCGGCTCGTCGAGCAGGATCACTTCCGGTTCGATGGCGATGGCCCGGGCGATCACCAGACGCTGCTGCTGACCACCGGACATGCCGAAGGCGTTATCGTTCAGACGATCCTTGACCTCATCCCACAGCGCCGCGGCGCGCAGCGAACGCTCGACCACTTCGTCCAGGTCGCGCTTGGAGCTGACGCCCTGCAGGCGCAGGCCATAGGCGACGTTTTCGTAGATCGACTTGGGGAACGGGTTGGGCTTCTGGAACACCATGCCGACATTGCGGCGCAGTTCAGCCACATCGACATCACGGTCGTAGATGTTCTTGCCGTCCATCAGGATCTGGCCTTCGATGCGGCAGATATCGACCAGATCGTTCATGCGATTGAAGCAGCGCAGCAGGGTCGACTTGCCGCAACCGGACGGGCCGATGAAGGCGGTGACCTTCTTCTCCGGAATGGTCAGGTCAATACCGTTCAGGGCCCGGTCATTGCCGTAGAACAATTCGAGGTTGCGTACCTCGATCTTGGCTTTTTCATCCGCCATGGACAGTGCTCCGCCTTGTTTGTCTGCCAGGGCATTGGCAGCAGAAACGGATACTTTACCCTGTTGCGCGGGGGTGTTCATGCTTGCAGTCTCGGTAGTCATGTCGTGTTACCTGTCTTGAAGGCGATCAGTCCGAAGCGCTGCGATAGCGCTCACGCAGGTGGTTACGAATCGAAATGGCGGTCAGGTTGAGCACCACGATCAACAGGACCAGGACCAGCGCGGTGGCGTATACCAACGGACGGGCCGCCTCAACGTTAGGGCTCTGGAAGCCCACGTCATAGATATGGAAACCAAGATGCATGATCTTGCGCTCCATATGGATGAACGGGAAGTTGCCGTCGATTGGCAGGGTCGGCGCCAGCTTGACCACCCCAACCAGCATCAGCGGCGCCACTTCGCCAGCAGCCCGGGCGATCGCCAGGATCAGCCCGGTCATCATCGCCGGCGTGGCCAGTGGTACGATCACCTTCCACAGGGTCTCGGCCTTGGTTGCGCCCAGCGCCAGGCTACCCTGGCGGATGGTGCTGGGAATCCGCGCCAGACCTTCTTCGGTGGAAACGATGACGATCGGCAGGGTCAGCAGGGCCAGAGTCAGCGAGGCCCAAAACAGCCCCGGCGTACCGAAGGTCGGTGCCGGCAACGAGGCCTCGTAGAACATCCGGTCAATGCTGCCGCCAAGGAAGTAGACGAAAAAGCCCAGACCAAATACCCCGTAAACGATCGACGGCACCCCGGCCAGGTTATACACCGAGATCCGGATGATCCGGGTCATGGTGCCCTGTTTGGCGTACTCGCGCAGGTAGATGGCGGCGGCGATGCCGAACGGGGTAACGATGATCGACATCACGAACACCATGGTCACGGTGCCGAAGATCGCCGGGAAAATCCCACCCTCGGTATTGGCCTCACGCGGATCATCGGTCATGAACTCGCCGAGACGCACCACGTACTGGCCTAGCTTGCCGAACACCGACATGGCGTTCGGCTGGCTGACCCGGACGATGGTGGCAAAGCTGATCTCCAGTTCGTTGCCATCGGCCATGCGCAAGGTCAGGCTGTCGCGCCGGGTGCTGGCGTACAGCGCGTCCAGCTCAGTGCGCAGCACCTGATACTCAGCGTCCAGCTCACTGCTGCGCTGATCGATACGGGCCTCGGCCTGGTCACGCTCGAGCCCCTCGACGTTGCGCAGATCGAGCATCCGCCGCTCCAGGCGCAGTTGCTCCATGTCGCTGTTGATCCGACCGATACGCCGGCGCTCAATGGCCTTGATATCGTCGTGCAGCTCCAGGCTGCGATCCACCGAGGCCTGCACCGCCTGCCAGAACTCCGGCGCTTCGGCGCTGATGGTCCGCCCGTCCTGCGACAGCTTGACCGGGTAGCCGTAGAAGTTGCCCCACTCGCGGCGCTCGATGACGAAGGCGTTTTCCGGGTACTGGAACTCGCCCATACCGATCTCGGTGTACCAGGCAAAGTCACGTCCGGTCTGGTCGCGGTTGCCCTGCTTGAACAGGAAACGGGTGACCAGCTCACGGTTTTCCGGTACGTAGTAGCCAGCATCGCGGGCAACCGCTGCCGGGATGGTCTGCGAACGCACCACCTCGCCCAGCACCACGCTGCGATTGCCTTGCTCGTCGGTGATCACCACCTCGGCCACATCGGCCGGCCAGAAGTGGCCGAACCCACGTACCGCGATCAGCCCGATCAGGCCGACCACCATGATCATGCACACCGCTACCGCTCCGGCGTTCAGCCAGATCCAGGGTGCCCCACTCTTGAACCACGCTTTCATGTCTTTCCCCTAAATCCGGTTCATCACAGGTTGCTGTAGCGGGCGCGCAGCCGCTGACGAATGATTTCCGCCAGGGTGTTGACGATGAACGTCAGCGCCAGCAGCACCAGGGCGGCCAGGAACAGTACGCGGAAGTGCGACGAGCCCACGGCGGTCTCCGGCAGCTCTACGGCGATGTTGGCCGACAGCGTGCGCATGCCTTCGAAGATGTTGAAGTTAACTACCGGGCTGTTGCCGGTCGCCATCAGCACGATCATGGTCTCGCCTACGGCCCGGCCAAAGCCCATCATCACCGCCGAGAAAATCCCCGGACTGGCGGTCGGCAGCACCACCCCGATCACCGTCTGCCAGCGGGTGGCGCCCAGCGCCAGCGAGCCCTGGGTCAGATGCTTGGGCACGGTGAACACCGCATCTTCGGCAATCGAGAAGATGGTCGGGATCACCGCAAAGCCCATGGCGATACCAACGATCAGGGCGTTGCGCTGGTCGTAGGTGATGCCAATATCGGTGAACCACTGGCGCATGCTGCCGTTGAAGAACCAGATCTCCAGCAGCGGGCTCATGAACACTGCCAGCCAGACAAAGCCGATGATGACCGGCACCAGCAGCGCTGCTTCCCAACCATCGGGAATCCGCTGGCGCAGGCCAGCCGGAATGACATTGGTCCAGATGAAGGCGAACACCAGCATCATCACCGGTAGCAGCAAGAGAATGCTGAAGATTGCCGGCAGGTGTTCCTCGGTAAACGGCGCCAGCCACAGGCCGGCAAGGAAACCCAGGATCACGGTCGGCAAGGCTTCCATGATCTCGATGCTCGGCTTGACGATGCCGCGCAGCTTGGGAGTCATGAAGTAGGCGGTGTAGATCGCCCCGGCAATCGCCAGCGGCATGGCAAACAGCATGGCATAGAAGGCCGCTTTCAGGGTCCCGACCGACAGCGGCACCAGGCTGAACTTGGACTCGAATTCATCGGTCGCCGAGGACGACTGCCAGATGTATTCGGGGTCGGCCCGGCCCTCATACCAGACCTTGTTCCACATCGCCGCAAACGACAGCTGCGGATGCTGGTTCCACAGCTCGGCAATGTGCAGCTGGCCCTGATCATCCTGGGCCATGATCCGGCCATTGAGCGGCGACACCGCCACCTGCTCGATCGGCCGGTCAATCAACGACTTGAGGTACAGGGTGCGTGACGAGGTGCCGTAATGCACCCCGATCTGGCCCTTGGCGTCACCGGCAATAAAGCCCTTGCGGTTGTATTCCGGGGCAATGGCGGTGATCGCCGCGCCATGGTTCTTGAAATCACGAATACGGGTCAGGTCATAGCGATTCTGTGCATCACGCACCAGAAACCACTGGCTAAGCTCGCCGCGCTCGGTACCCACGATCAACGACACGGTGCCGACCAGGAACTCCATCGCAGTGATCGGGCTGCCGTTACCGGCATCGACACTGGTCACCAGCCGGGCATTGGCCGGCTGGCTGACATCGTAATAGTGGATCTTGCCGCTGCGGTCAGCCACATACAGGCTGCGCAGGGCCTTGTCGACCAGCAGGCGCACCGGCTCACCCGGGATCGGCGGCAGGCTGTAGACCTGGCGATCAACACTGGTGGCTCCGGTCATCAGGTTGGTACGGGTGGCCAGGTTGGCCAGCAGCAGTCGATTGTCCTCGGTCACCCCGGCGATCATGGTCCCGGCCCGACCACGGGTGCGGCTTTCAATCGCCAGCAGCTTGAGTGCCTGGCCCTGTTCGTCAAGGGTAATAGGATCACTGCCCAGCGGAGCTTCCAGCCGCGGCGCGATCACCCGGCGACCCTCGGGGAAGCTCAGAGTATAGGCATGCTGCACCACCACGACCTGGCCATTATCCAGGCCATGGGCGGTCACCTGGGTACCCGGCTCGGTAGCGGCAAAACTGGTGACCTTAGCGCCTTCGGGCAGATTTAGTGGCAGTTGGCTGCGCAGATTGCCGTTGGCCAGTTCGAAGAAGCTGACCTGGCCATCGTCGCTGTACTGGAAACCCAGCTCCTCGTAACGCTCGATCAGAATGGCCTGGGTTCGGGCGTCAGCCACTGGCACCGGCTGACTGGTCAGTGGGGTGACCGAGGCGCCGCGCAGAATCGGCGCCACCTCATAGAACAGGTAAATGAAGATCAGCGCCAAAGCGAACACCACGCCGAAACCGGCGGCGCTGATGCCCCAACGCGAGGCATTGTCCTTGAATAGCCGGCGCTGGCGCAGGCGCTTTCTGGCTTCGGCATCGGGCAGCAAGGAGCGCGGAGGGGCGCTCTTGCCGATCGTTGAGGTAATGTCAGTCATAACAGGCTGCTCTATCCGGTCCTGGCACTATGGTCAGCACAGGCTAAGGAGTCTGTGTGACAGCAATGTTACAAAGACATGAAAAAAGAGGCCCGCAGGCCCCTTTTCCGATAACCCGCCATCCCTGGCGGTAAACGCAATCCGTTACTTGATGTTCAGGTCGCTCAGTACCTTGTCGGCAACCGACTTGGGCACAGTCACGAAACCGTCACGATCAACTACGCCCTGACCTTCCTGGGTGTAGAGCATCTTGACGAATTCGCGGGTCAGCGGGTCCAGATCCTGATTCGGGTTCTTGTTGATGTAGACGTACAGGTAACGGGCCAGCGGGTAAGTACCATTGGCAGCGTTCTCGGCAGTCGCTTCAACGAAGTCAGCGCCCTCCTCGGTAGCCAGCGGAACGACGCGCACACCCGAGGTGCGATAGCCGATACCGGAGTAGCCGATACCGTTGATCGACTCAGTCACACCCTGAACCACCGAGGAAGAACCCGGCTGCTCGTTGATGCTGGATTTGAAGTCACCGCCGCACAGGGCGTTGTCCTTGAAGAAACCGTAGGTGCCGGATACCGCGTTGCGGCTGTACAGGGCGAAGTCACGGTTAGCCCAGGCGCCAGTCATACCCAACTGGCCCCAGCGGGTGATGTCGGCTTCGTAACCGCAGCGACGGGTAGCGGAGAAGATGGCATCAACCTGCGGCAGGCTCAGACCTTCAATCGGGTTGTCCTTGTTGACATAAACAGCCAGCATGTCGACGGCGACCGGCAGCGCGTAGGGCGCATAGCCATGACGACCTTCAAAAGTCTGGATTTCAGAGTCACGCATGGCGCGGCTCATCGGCGCCAGGTTGGCGGTGCCTTCGGTGATGGCCGGCGGCGCAGTGGAGGAACCAGCGCCCTGAATCTGGACGTTAACGTTCGGGTAGAACTTGTTGAACTCTTCAGCCCACAGAGTCATCAGGTTGTTCAGGGTGTCGGAACCGATACTGGACAGGTTACCGGACACGCCACTGGCGCGCTCATACTTCGGCAGGTTCGGATCAATGTCAGCTACAGCGGCAGTGCTGATCGCGCCCACAGCGGCGAAGGAAATGGCGACGCACAATTGCTTCAGTTTCATGAATAACTCCTTGAGAGTATGTATTGGCAACACGCGACCAAGTATCTGGAAGCCGTGTGACAACCCTATTCAAGGAATATGACAATTGTATGAAGGCTGCCAGTATGCGCCATTAAGCCGCGCAGCCCGTCGACAAAGATTGAGAGGGCCCCCGCAATCCCTTAACATAGCGCTGTTTCTGCCCTGTCAAGCCTGATTCCACGGGTTGATGGAAGACAACAATTACAACATACCTTATCGAGTGATACATGCACGATCTAGACAAGGAACCTGTTCCCAAGGGTGAGCTGGCGCTCAAGGTCACCGCTCTGCCCCGCGACTGCAACAGCTTCGGCGACATTTATGGTGGCTGGCTGGTCTCGCAGATGGATATGGCTGGTACCAGCACCGCCTCGCGCATTGCCCGTGGCCGGGTCGCTACCGTGGCCATCGACCGCATGGGCTTCATGGTCCCCGTGCCGGTCGGCGCGCAACTGGCGTTTCACTGCCATGTGCTGGATATCGGTCGCAGCTCGATCAAGGTGCTGGTCGAGGTCTGGAGCGAAGACCTGGCCCACGATGAAAGCCGCAAGGTGACCGAAGCGGTATTCGTGTTCGTCGCAATCGACGACCGCGGCCGCACCCGCGTCATTCCTTCCTGACCGACGGGGCATCAGGCCCCGCGCCGCATAGGGTTCCCGCACATGTCCGGTTCCCCCATGGCCATCGCCCTGCGTCTGGCCCGGGTCATCGATCTGGTCAACGCCGGCCTCGGCCGGACGCTGGCCTGGCTGACGCTGCTGATGGTCGTGCTGACCTGCTACGTGGTGCTGCTGCGCTACGGTTTTAGCCTGGGTGCTACTGCCGCCCAGGAATTGATCATGTACGCCCACGCGCTGGTGTTCATGGGCGCAGCCGCCTGGACCCTGCAGCGTGACGCTCATGTCCGGGTGGATATCTTCTACCGCCGCCACAGTGCCAAACGCCAGGCACTGGTCGACCTGACCGGCACCCTGTTGTTCCTGCTGCCGGTGTGCCTGTTTCTGGCCTGGAGCTGCTGGGATTATGTCGCCGTATCCTGGGCCCGCCAGGAGCGCTCGGCCGATGCCGGCGGCCTGCCTTGGGTCTATCTGCAAAAGAGCATCATCCTGCTGCTGGTCGCCAGCCTGCTGCTGCAGGCCATCGCCCAGTTGATCAAGACTACCGCGGTCCTGCGCGGCGCCCTGCCCCGGCATCTCGACAGCCAGCCACAGGAGGAGCTGTGATGCCGCCCGAGTTCATGGCCATCGCCCTGTTTCTGTGTCTGTGTCTGTGTCTGCTGGTCGGCTACCCGGTAGCCTTTACGCTGGGCGGGCTGTCACTGCTGTTCGCCGGGCTCGGGGTGGTGCTTGGCAACTTCGATCCAAGCTTCTTCGGCGCCCTGCCCAGCCGGCTGTTCGGCACCATGAACAACCAGACCCTGCTGGCGGTGCCGTTGTTCGTGTTCATGGGCGTGATGCTGGAGAAATCGCGGATCGCCGAAAGCCTGCTCGAATCCATGTCCCGGCTGTTTGGCGGGCTGCGCGGCGGGCTGGCGTTCTCGGTCTGTCTGGTCGGCGCGCTGCTGGCCGCCAGTACCGGCATTGTCGGCGCCACCGTAGTCACCCTCGGCCTGCTGGCCCTGCCGACCATGCTCCGGCGCGGCTATGACCCGGCGGTGGCCACCGGCACCCTGGCCGCCACCGGTACTCTGGGGCAGATCATTCCACCATCGATCATTCTGGTTCTGCTGGGCGATGTGTTGTCCAGCGCCTATCAGCAGGCCCAGTTGCGCCAGGGCATCTTCTCGCCCCAGACCGTCACCGTCAGCGACCTGTTCATCGGTTCACTGCTGCCCGGTCTGCTGCTGGTCGGTCTGTATCTGCTGTATCTGGCTGGCGTGGCCCTGCTACGCCCGCACAAGCTGCCGGCGATCCCGGCCGAAGAGCGCGGAGAGCTCAAACTGCTCAGCCTGCTCGGCAGCCTGTTGCCGCCGCTGCTATTGATCATGGCGGTACTCGGTTCAATCCTCGGCGGCATCGCCACCGCCACCGAAGCCGCCGCCGTCGGCGCTCTGGGCGCTACCCTGCTGGCGCTGATCAAGGGTCAACTGAATCTGACCCGGCTGCGTGAAGTGGTCGAATCGACCACCCAGATCAGCGCCATGGTGTTCATGATCCTGATCGGCGCCTCGATCTTCTCTCTGGTATTTCGCGGCTTCGGTGGCGAAGAGCTGATTCATCAGGCCTTCACCAGCCTGCCCGGCGGGGTGGTCACTGCGACCATTCTGGTGATGCTGGTGATCTTCCTGCTCGGCTTTATCCTCGACTTCATCGAGATCACCTTTGTGGTGGTTCCGATCGTCGGTCCGGTGCTGCTGATGATGGGCCTGGACCCGATCTGGCTGGGGGTCATGATCGCCCTGAACCTGCAAACCTCGTTCCTCACCCCGCCGTTCGGCTTCGCGCTGTTCTATCTGCGCGGCGTCACCCCGGTCACCGTCCCGACCAGCGCCATGTACCGAGGGGTACTGCCGTTTATCGCTATCCAGATCCTGATGCTGATCATCGCCGCCGTCTGGCCGGGACTGATCACCTGGTTGCCGGGGGTGTTGTAGGAGGTTGGCGGTGTGTGGTTTTTGGGGTAGATTACGACCACCGTGCAGTCGTCTGCCAAACCCAGCCCTATACGCTAAATTGAGCAGTTCAAATTACGTACGGGAACAGCCTCTGTATACTAGCAGACTCCCCTCACTCTTTATTCAGTCTGCGTTCATTCTCTCGCAGGCGCCTGTTGACGTCATACCCCCTTACTTCTCGTAGTGACTCAATATCTCCAGAAATTTCGTTAACCGCTTCTTGGGATTCCCGCAAACGCCTTTTAAGGCGTCCAGTATGTGTATGCTGCTCCTCACCACTGGAGTCATACACGATTTTAGGCTTCCTACCCTCTCCACGCTGAGACTGCTCCCGTCTCATCTCTTCAATCTCCGAAGGACTTGCTAACGACCCAACTTGATTAAGCTTAACTTCTACGACTTCAGCCCTTTCTGTCTCACTCTGACACGGCACCTGAGCAAAAATCACCCAACCGTCTTCTTCTTGACACTTATAAATCTGCCCCAGAGCAAATTGGGGGAATAAAATCACCAAAATTAAAAAATTAACGCCGCCATATTAAACTTTCCCCTCCATATTAATCAGCCATTAAATTACCGCCTTAAACCTCCTGACCAAAAGATAAATATCAAACCCCGAAAATACAGAAAACCTCACCAACTCCCAGCACAAGAATAATTGGTCGACTCTTTCGTGTTTATCCAGATACTGCGGCCGCCCTGTCGGATTTTAGTCCTATCCAGAACCGGCCCACCTAGCTGACGGCACATTTAGCCCCTACTCAGCTGAGCGGACCACTTAGTTTTCGAGGCTATTATTACAATTACTGCCTCCAGCTTTCGAAAGCACCGAAGCTGAACTCGAAATTTGAACTTGTAATATCACCTTTATCATGCTCACTCTCGGCATACTTATTGAAAGCACAAATTTTTGCAATTTTTAACTCGACCCCGGAGTCCCCAGCAACATCAAGGAATGTATTAATCAAAAATGACGGCGGCGTAGTGCTCTCAGGCCAAACATCCAAATGCAACAAGACATGAAACTCCTCGCCATTTTTTTCTATTATTAGACTCGGAATATTTCCTCGATCTTCGGCCATCAGAATTATTGCATAGCCTTCCTCGCACAGCTTTAGGCTAAGGAACTCTAGAGCAAATTTATAAAGCTCACTCTTGTTTGGCTTATTAGGCGATTGTATTGAGTTTGAGACTCTCCCCCTAACATGAGTACTGCGAGGAAATGCTGAAGGCTCCAAGAGCTTTTTTATTTCACCCTCGTTTTCTAACCCTACCTGCTGTTGGGTAGATTTGCGGATAGCAGGATCGAAAATAGCATGCGCTGACAAAATATTCTCAGCAACGACGCAACAAGCATTACGACACTCAGGGCTAAGGCCTGCGCTGAAACCGTAGATACCAAGGAACCGAACTAGACCGCTAGCCAGTATGAATCTTGATTCAGGGTCTGGATTATTATATGCCCAGTTAGTCAGTGCAGTTAACCACGCGTCTTCTGCCCTCATGTTAGCGCTCTTGACGAGACCGGAAGCCATCATAACAATTTGCCCACCATCGCCCGGGTTAATCTGAGTGGCGTCGGCCCACAGCCCTGCGACTTTCGCCATCCTAGTTCGCTCTGCTAACCATCCAAACATTGCCACCTCCCCAGGAACGCTCTCGCAGCAAATCCCGCCCTTTTTGAACGATACCTACAACGTGCGGGAGCTTCACCAACGCTCCTTGAGCCCCGTGCGTCCATTTCGAGCCATCTCAAGTGTTCTATTCACTGTAGCCTCTGGTTGGCCAGAAATTCTACTCTTTGGGAGATTTGGAATCTGCTGAGATTATTTTCCGTCGCGTGGACTCTGACCGTCATCGCACCCAAAGCTTGCATTCAATGAGATAGGACTTGTCAGGGACAGCCAAGATTGTCCTTTTTGTGGGCTGATATTAGGAAAACACGAGCAGGTGCTTGCGCCCCCCAAAAGCAGGATTGAACGTGATCGCCTTATCCGGCCGTTGCCGCTGTCGGTTGTAGCTTGTCATCAGGCTCTTCGCGCCGACGGCGCTGGCCCAGCCAGGACGAAATGCCGACCTCTGCTGCGATCAACACCAGCAGCGCCAGTGCCTGCAACAGTACCATCAGATAGAACTGGCGCATGAAGCGACTGACCTGTTGATTGACGAAGGCAATGATGCCGTCGGCGTCCATCAGCGTATCGAAACGCAACTGGGTAAGATCGCGCAAAGTGCGCTCGTCGAGTCGGGTGTATTTGGTCCCGGCCGGAATGATCACTTTGTTGACTATCTGGCGCACCATATATTCGCGCAGCACGGTGCGGCGTAACGATTCCCAGCCGCGCTGAGCCAGGCGCTGCATCGGCCCAGCAGTATCAGTGGCTTGCAGATAGGCCAACGGCACCTCGGCCAAATAGGCATCGACCAGCTCCACCAGTACCTGCTCAACGCTGTAACTGCGATATTTCTCCAGCTCCAGTCGCGGCCCTTGCTGACTGATATAGGCGTGATATTCGGCAGTGAAGCCCAGCGCAATATCTTCCACCACTGGCCGCTGGCGCTTGATCTCGCTGTGTACCTGCTGTTCCAACGTCGACAGAATGCCGTACTGGAGTCCGAGAAAACCGCCCAGGCAAGGCAGCGCCAGCCAATAGAGTTTAAGCAGCCAGTGGTGCCAGGCATTCTTGCGCGCCAACCAGCCCCGGCGCTGCATGAGAACGACCACAAATACGCCCGCCACCAGCCCCAGCAGTGTCATGCCGGTAGTGGTCAGGGCAATCATGATCAGATCCAGGTTGTCCCAGAAACCACTTGCGAAGGTCTTGATATTGTCCATTGCCATTCCTTGACAGTTATTCCTTGTTTACTGCGCGACAACAAGCACAGTGAGAGTGCCGAAGCACTCCCGATCAGTACTCGCCATCAGAATCTCGCTTAGCCTTCGATGGCGCTGACCGCGGTGAGACGGTCGATGGTGTTGCCCATATAGAAGCTGAACGGCTGGCCGAGGCCGATGGCCAGCTCGCTGCATTGGCCGCGTAGCCGCGAGTGGACTATCGAGTCGATCTTGCCACTCTGGTGGCGTACGTCGCCAACCGGGCCGAGCTGCAGGTCGATCTGGTTGAGGCGGCCGCTGAACATGCTGGCCCGTCCGCGGCTTTCGACAGGGGGGCTGATGCCTACTTCATCGTTATCGAGCATGGCCTGCAGCCGGGCGTTGTTGAACTGTAGTTCGGCGTTCAGTATTTCCGAGCTACGCCGGCCAACCACATAACGACCCTCTTCGCTGTCCTCGTCCAGCTTGTAGGCGAGGTAGTTGAACGGCAGATGGGGTTCAAGCTTGACACTGATATTACAGAACACTGAGCTTCTGGCTCCGCTGTTGCCTGTCAAGGCGGCGGCGAGCATGTCGCCCAGGCCGTAGCTGTGGCTAAGCACGACCCTGCCCAGAGTCATTTCAGCCTGATAGCTGCCCAGCTCTTCGCTGTCAGCCTCTGTCTCTTCCTGCCCACCGGGCTGACGGCTGAGGTTGAAGGTCACAGTCAGTGGCAATGCTTCACGGGCTTCGACAATCGCTTGCAGGCTCTGCTGAAAGGCCTGCAGTTGCTCGGGCTGTGCACCGCCGTTACTGATGCTGAGGATCACCGAGTGATCGTCGTCCGGATCGATGCGCATCGATACCTTGGTCGGCTCAATACCCTGTTCCTGCAGTTGACCAACGATGGCTTGCTTGTAGGCGGCGAAGACTTCGGGCTTGGAGGCAGGCTTGCTCCAGTGGCGGTCGGCGCGGGCCGACTCTTCAAAGGTCAGGCGGGCGAAATCCTGGCTACAACCGGCCAGCATGCCGATCAGAACCAGGCAGAGAAGGTTACGCATCCTTACGTCCTGTGCAGTGTGACAAAGCCCGGCAGTTTAGCGACCTGACCGCAGAGGCTCAAGGGCGGGGTGTTCCACAAGGGCTACATTGATCAGCCTTTAACTGCCATCGAACAGCGACAGAGCTAACCCGCCAACCCGTCCCCGTTATCCCCCGGATCGGCACGCAGCTGCTCCAACGCCAGCAGATTGCGATACAGGGTTTCCGACAGGCGCTTGAGCTCAGCGCCCTCCGCCGGGGTCAGCACGCCCAGGCAGGCCATGCGCAGGGGAATGTCCTCGGCGCGCGCCTGCAGCGCCCGGCCGCTGTCGGTCAGGCTAATCACCCGCCGGCGCTCGTCCTCGGCTGAACGGGCACGCAGCAGCAGCCCCTTGGCCTCCAGCCGTTTCAGCAACGGCGTCACGGTACCGGTATCCAGCCGGGTGCGCTCGCAGATGGCGGTCACCGACACACCGTCCTCCTCCCACAACGCCAGCATCACCAGGTACTGCGGATAGGTCAGATCCAGCGGCTCGAGCAACGGCCGGTAGGCCCGCGACAGGGCATTGCCCGCCGAATACAGGGCCAGGCAGATCTGGTTGCGCAGGTGCAAGTGAGAGGGAGAAGACATGCAACAGAGTCCATCGGTGAAGTCAGACATCATTCTATCGGGCGCCAGCGGTTGACACTACGGCCAATCAGGCAAATTATATTGCACACAATATAAATTCAGGAGCCTCCCCGTGAACCTCAGCCACAGCCGCCTGCTGCTCGCCGCCGCACTGACCAGTCTGGCCATCACCACCCATGCCGAAGCACCGGCCGACCCGATCAGCGCTGACAGCTTCGGCTGCATCCGCGACATGACCCCGGTACGCGGCTTCTTTGTCGACAACCTGAAGGGCGATCTGGAAGCCACCCTGGCGGTTGCCAACGCCCTCGACGGCGGCGTCTACCCGCCCGGCTCGGTGGTGCAACTGATCCCCACCGAGGTAATGGTCAAGCGCGACCCCGGTTTCAGCCCGGTAACCAAAGACTGGGAGTTCATCGAACTGGACGTCAGCGCCGAGGGCGCCAGCATCCGTGCCCGCGGCTTTGCCGACGTCAACAACAAGTTTGGTGGCAACTGCTTTGCCTGCCACGTCAAGGCCGAGCCGCAGCGCGACATGATCTGCGAACAGGGCCACGGCTGCGATCCCATCCCGCTGACCGCCGCCATGTCGCGCGCCCTGCAGAAAACCGACCCGCGCTGCGCCCCGACCGAGCTGAGCAGCGAGGAAATGGAAGCGCTGAAAGCGCTGCGGGCGGTGTTTGGCGGGTGAGGAAAAAACCGGCCTGATTTGCTGAAGTCCGGCAAACGCTGAGGGCGTGGTTCAAGTACTGCAACGAACCGCACCCGCAGGGACATTACATTTCACTACTCAACCACGCAAACCGTACATCACCTGTTCGCCCAGCGCATGGTTGGCCCAGACCTTTTGCCGGAAAGCTTCCATCGAGTCCCAGACCTGGCGGTTGAGCGGATCCTGGTTGGCGGTTTCGTCCAACACCTGCATCGATAGTTCACGCAGCCGTTCAAGCACCTCATCGGGCAACCGGCGCAGTTGTACCTGGTGCTCGTTGACCAGGGTATTGAGGGCATCGGCGTTGCGCCGGGTGTACTCATCGAGCATGGCCTGGTTGGTGGTCCGTGCGGCCTCTTCGACAATACTCTGCAGATCGGCCGGCAAGGCCTCGAAGGCGCGCTGGTTGATGGTCAGCTCAAGCACCGCACAGGGCTCCTGCCAGCCGGGGTAATAGTAGTATTTGGCGGCCTGGTGCAGACCGAAGGCCAGGTCGTTGTAAGGGCTGACCCAGTCAGTCGCATCGATCATGCCGTTCTGCAACGAGGTGAAGATGTCGCTACCCGGCAGGTTGATCGTGGTGGCACCGGCACGGGCCAGCACTTCGCCGCCAAAGCCGGGCATGCGGATCTTCAGCCCGCGCAGATCATCAAGGCTGTTGATTTCCTTGTTGAACCAGCCGGCCATCTGCACCCCGGTATTGCCGCAGGGCAACGGCAGGACACCGAACGGAGCATAGGCCTGGCGCCACAGTTCCAGGCCGCCGCCTTCGTACAACCAGGCATTCATTTCCTGGGCGTTCATGCCGAAAGGCACGGCGGTAAAGAACGGCGCAGCGGCACTTTTGCCCTTCCAGTAATAGGCCGCGCTGTGGCCCAGCTCGGCGGTGCCGCTGGAGACTGCATCGAACACTTCCAGGGCTGGAACCAGTTCGTTGGCGGCAAACACCTGGATGCGCAAGCGGCCACTGGACAGACGGTTGACCGTGTCGGCGAAGCGCTCGGCCGTGGTGCCAAGGCCGGGGAAGTTCTTTGGCCAGGAGGTGACCATTTTCCAGCGAAAGCGTTGCTGGCTTTGCTCACCGCCCTCGGCGATGGCCTTGTCCTGGTCCTGGCAACCGGCCAGGGCCATGGCACCGAGGCCCAGACCGGCGGCGGTGATCAGTTCACGTCGTTTCATCAATCAAGCTCCTGACTTCTACTCGCTCAAGCGCTGTCCTCAGCGCCGGCTATTGCTGTAGTAATTGTCGCACTCGGTGTGATTACAGCGGCTGCAGCTTGGCATAGGCGACCATCAGCCATTTGCTGCCTTCGTCGTCGAAGTTGACCTGGATACGGGCCTGGGCGCCATGTCCTTCGTAGTTGAGTACCACGCCCTCGCCGAAAAGGCCGTGCGCCACTCGCTGACCCAGGGCGAAGCCGGTGCTTTCGGTGGCTTCGGCCTGGAACAGCTTGTTCTTCGGCCCGAACGGACGGCTGACCTGGTTGCCCAGGCGTACCTCGCGAATCAGCTCGGATGGGATCTCGCGCACAAAGCGGGAAATCTTGTTGAACGTTTCGCTGCCATACAGCCGCCGGGTTTCCGCCCAGGTGATCACCAACTGCTGCATGGCGCGAGTGATGCCAACATAGGCCAGACGCCGCTCCTCCTCCAGCCGGCCGGGCTCTTCCAGGCTCATCTTGTGCGGGAACAGGCCCTCTTCCACTCCGGCCAGGAACACCAGCGGGAATTCCAGGCCCTTGGCGCTGTGCAGGGTCATCAGCTGGACGCTGTCCTCGAACTGGTCGGCCTGGGTATCGCCGGCCTCCAGCGAAGCATGGGCGAGGAAGGCCAGCAGCACATTGCCCTCTTCTTCCAGCTCAGCCTGATCATTCTCGAAGGCGCGGGCAGCCGACACCAGTTCCTCAAGGTTTTCGACCCGTGCCTGGGCCTTGTCGCCCTTTTCCTGTTCGTGAAAACGCAGCAGGCCGCTGTGTTCGATGACCTGCTGGGTCATGCTGTAGAGCGGCAGACCTTCGACCCGCTGGGCCATTTCCTCAATCAGTTGCAAAAAGCCCTGGACCGCATTGGCCGCGCGCCCGGGCAGGGCTTTCATATCGAGCATGTCGCAGGCTGCCTGCCACAGCGTGACGTTGCAGGCGCGGGCGTGCTCGCGCAGCGCTTCGACGGTCTTGTCGCCAATGCCCCGGGTCGGCAGGTTGATGATCCGCTCCAGCGCGCCGTCATCGCCGCGGTTGGCGACCAGACGCAGGTAAGCCATGGCGTTCTTGATCTCGGCGCGCTCGAAGAAGCGCTGTCCACCGTAGATGCGGTAGGGAATGCCGGCACGCAGCAGAGCCTCTTCGAGCACCCGCGACTGGGCGTTGGAACGATAGAGAATGGCGATTTCACGGCGGGCCATGCCCTCGCCCACCGCCTGCTCGATACGCTCGACGATATAGCGCGCCTCGTCCTGTTCGTTGAAACCGGCATACAGGGCAATCGGTTCGCCTTCGCTGCCGTCGGTCCACAGCTCCTTGCCCAGACGCCCGGCGTTGTTGCCGATCAGCGCGTTGGCGGCCTTGAGGATCAGCGCGGTGGAGCGGTAGTTCTGTTCCAGCCGGATCAGCTCGGCGTTGGGGTAGTCGCTTTGGAACTGCTGGATGTTCTCGATCCGCGCGCCGCGCCAGCCGTAGATCGACTGGTCATCATCGCCAACCACCATCAGACTCGGGTTGCTACCGGCGATCAGGCGTAGCCAGGCATACTGCACAGCGTTGGTGTCCTGAAACTCGTCGACCAGCAAGTGACGGAAACGCGCCTGGTACTGCTCGCGCAACCCGGCGTTGTCGCGCCACAGCTCCAGCGAGCGCAACAGCAGTTCGGCGAAATCCACCACCCCGGCACGCGCGCAGGCCTGTTCATAGGCCGCATAAATGCGCAGCATGGTGGTCAGGTACAGGTCCCCGGCCGGCTGGATGTGCTGCGGGCGCAGGCCTTCGTCCTTTTGTGCGTTGATCCACCACTGAGCCTGACGCGGCGCCCACTGGTTCTCATCCAGCCCCAGTTCGCGGATGACCCGCTTGACCAGCCGCTGCTGGTCATCGCTGTCGAGGATCTGGAACTGTTCGGCCAGTCCGGCCTCACGCCAATGGGCGCGCAGCAGGCGGTGGGCCAGGCCGTGGAAGGTGCCGACCCACATGCCCTGCGGCGAGATACCGAGTAGTTGCTCGATACGCTGGCGCATTTCATAGGCGGCCTTGTTGGTAAAGGTCACCGACAGAATGCTCCAGGGCGAGGCATTCTCGACCTGGATCAACCAAGCGATGCGATGCACCAGCACCCGGGTCTTGCCCGAGCCGGCGCCAGCCAGAACCAGTTGTTGCCCAGGGCTGGCGGTGACCGCCTGGCGCTGGGCGTCGTTAAGCGAGTTGATAAGGTGTGAAATATCCATCGGGGCATTCTACCAGCGACCGCCGGTCCCTCGGTAGAATTTGCCCAAGCCCGCGGTCCAGAGGCTTTGGCGCTATAAAGCAGCGACTAAAAAAGGCTGGGCCGGATCAGCGCTCTGGTGTATGGTGCAAAATCTGATACTGTCGCGGTACAGATCTTCGGCCAGCCACGACAACACGTAACAACAAGAAACGCTCAGCGTTCAGGGGACCACGTCATCATGACGTTTGACACCAGCCCATTTGCCAGTGGCCACACCGAGCAGCGCCTACGCCAGCTCGATAAGCTGTATCACTATTCGCGTCTGCCACAGTGGTTGATCCTGCTTTCGGCCAGCGCCATCAGCTTGCTTGTCTGGGAGCATACCGAGCGCCCTGTATTGTTGGCCTGGCTACTGCTGATCGGTTTGCTGGTGCTGCTGCGCAGCCATCTGGTGAACCGCTACCGGCAAGCCTCCAACGCAATCAAGCTGCGCCTGCGCTGGCGCCTGCTGTTCTATCTGGGTAATGCCCTGTCCGGCCTGAGCATGGCCTATGTGCATCTGTTCCTGGTGCCGCTCGACAACTTCAGTCTGCAAGCACCAGCCTACGGGCTGGTCACCGGGGTCAGTCTGTGCGTAAGCATTATCTACGCTCAACGGTTTCTGGCGTTCATCACCTTTGCCCTGCCTTGCTGGTTGCCGCCAATCATCTATCTGTTGAGTCGCGACGACCCTTCCAGCCCCTATTGGGGCTTGATGGCTTTGGCGCTGTTTAGTTGCCTGATGCTGGCGGCAGCTTTCATCAATCGCTCGGCGATCACTACTGCCCGGGCCAATCAGCGCAACGAGGCGCTGGTGGCGCGGCTGGACGATGCCCGACAACAGGCCGAGGCACTGAACCAGCAACTGACCCGGGAAATCCAGCAGCGGCGCCAGGCCGAACAGCATCTGCGAGACAGCCATGACGCCCTGGAGGAGCGGGTACGTCAGCGTACCGCCGAGTTGGAACAGGCAACCCGGGCCCTGAGTGCCAGCGAAACCCAGCTCAGCCTGGCAATGGAAGCCAGTGAATTGGGGCTATGGGACTGGAACCTGGAAACCGATCAGGTATTTCACTCCCACCTGCAAGAGATTTTCGGCTTACCGGCCGAGTCGGTCACCAGCATGCTCAGGGATCTGCGCCCACGCCTGCACCCGGACGATGTGCGGCCGCTGCAGGAAACCCTGGTTCGGCACATGCGTGGCAATACCCCGTCCTATCGCATCGAGTACCGGGTTCGGCACGCCGATGGCCGCTGGATCTGGGTCGAAGACAGTGGCCGGGCGGTGGCCCGCGATGACAGCGGCCGGGTAACCCGGATGATCGGCACCCGTCGCGACATCACCGCCCGCAAGCACCAGCAGGAACAGGCGCAGTTGGCAGCAACCGTATTCGAGGCCACCTCCGAAGGTATCTACATTCTTGATCCCGAGCTGAAAATCCTGGCGGTCAACCAGGCTTTCAGCGTAATCAGTGGCTACGCTGCCGGGGATGTGATCGGTCAACCGATTTACCGCCTGAACGATCTGGCCGACGCTTTCGACACTTATCAGCGCCTGAGCCAGTTGCTGCATACCCAGGATCGCTGGCAGGGCGAGCTGCTCGAACAACGCCGCAGCGGCGAGCGCTACCCACAGTGGCTGCAACTGACCGTCGTGCGCAACCACAAGGGTGAAACCACCCATCTGGTCGGCTTCTTCGCCGATCTGACCACCCACCGCCAGACCGAAGAACAGCTTCAGTACCTGACCAATTTCGACGCGCTGACCCAGTTGGCCAATCGCAACCTGTTCAACCAGCGCCTGCAGGAAGCCACCGGCCGGGCCCGTCAGTACCGCTACGGGCTGGCCTTGTTACATATCGACCTGGACCGCTTCAAGTACATCAACGACACCCTCGGGCATGACGTAGCCGACCAGTTGCTGCGACTGGTGGCCGGGCGCCTGAGCGATCTGGCTCCCGAGGCCGATACCCTGGCGCGCCTGTCGGCCGACGAGTTCGTGATTCTGGTCGAACGCGACACCAGCCTCGAACAGCTCAGCGAACTGGCCGCTCAACTGCTCAAAGGCCTGCGCCAGCCGGTCAGCATCATGGGCCATGAACTGGTGGTCACTGCCTCTATCGGCATCAGCCAGTTCCCGGATACCGCCCGTGACAGCCTGTTGATGATCACCCAGGCCAACCAGGCCATGCAGCATGCCAAGCACCTGGGCGGCAACACCTACCGGTTCTTCACCCGAGAACTGCGGGCCTACAGCCTGGAGCGCCTGCAATTGGAAAACCAGTTGCGCAAGGCCATCGAAGACAACCAACTGGTGGTGCATTACCAGCCCAAGCTGCACCTGAACGACGATAGCATCAGCGGCGCCGAAGCGCTGGTACGCTGGCAACATCCACAGCGTGGTCTGGTGATGCCGGGCGACTTTATCGACATGGCCGAGGAAACCGGGCTGATCATCGCCCTGGGCGATGCCGTGCTGCACAAAGCCTGCAGTCAGGCCAGCCACTGGTATCACCAGGGCCCAACGCCGGTCTGCGTATCGGTCAACCTGTCAGTGCAGCAGTTGCGCCAGAGCCACTTCGCCCGCCGGGTCCAGCATATCCTTGAGGAATGCCAGTTGCCGGCCGAGTATCTGGAGCTGGAGCTGACCGAAAGCATGTTCCTCGAACATGTCGATGCGGTGGCCCACAATATCGCCGAGCTGCGGGCCATGGGGATTCGCCTGGCAGTCGACGACTTCGGCACCGGCTACTCCTCGCTGGCCTATCTCAAGCGCTTCCCGGTCGATACCCTGAAGATCGATCGGGTATTCGTCACCGATCTGGGCCAACACAGCCAGGACGCGGCGATTACCCGGGCGATCATCGCCATGGCCCATAGCCTGGACCTGCGCGTGGTTGCCGAAGGGGTCGAGCGCGATGTGCAGCTGGCCTATCTCAAGCAGTACGGCTGCGACGAAGTGCAGGGGTATCTGATCAGCCGGCCGCTCTCGGCGGCCGACTTTACCGCCATGCTGGAGGAGCACCGGGGCCTGATGAACTAGGCCCCGGACTCAGCGAGCGGCATACAGACAGATCATCTCCATTGCCAGGGTGGCACCAGCCAACGCGGTGATTTCCGCACTATCGTAGGCTGGCGCCACTTCAACCAGATCCATCCCAACCAGATTGATCCCACGCAGCCCACGCAGAATCTCCAGCGCCTGATGAGTCGACAGACCGCCACACACCGGGGTACCGGTGCCGGGCGCGAAAGCCGGGTCCAGACAGTCGATGTCGAAGGTCAGATAGACTGGCTGCTGGCCAACCCGTGCACGAATCCGCTCGGCAATCGTCTCCGGACTGCTGCGATTGACCTCACGCGCATCAAGCACCTGGAACCCCATTACGTCATCGTTGGTGGTGCGCAGTCCCACCTGCACCGAGCAGGCCGGGTCGACCAGCCCCTGGCGCGCGGCATGATAGAACATGGTGCCGTGATCGATGCGCTCATGCTCCGGGTCCGGCCAGGTGTCACTGTGGGCGTCAAAATGAATCAGCGCCAGCGGGCCATGACGCCGGGCGTGGGCCTTGAGCAACGGGTAGCTGATGAAGTGATCACCACCCAGGGTCAACAGCCCACAGCCGGCCTCCAGAATCTGTTCGGCATGGGCCTGGATACTGGCCGGCACGCTTTCCGGGCGGCCATGATCGAACAGGCAGTCGCCATAATCGACGCAGGCCAGTCGCTCGAACGGGTCGAACTCCCAGGGGTAGTGCCGGGCCCAGGCCATCTGTACCGAGGCGGCGCGAATCGCTCGCGGGCCGAAGCGGCTACCCGGCCGGTTGCTGGTGGCAGTGTCGAAGGGCACGCCGCTGATCACCAGATCGACGCCGGTGAGATCCCGGCTGTAGCGTCGACGCATGAAACTGGTGACGCCTGCATAGGTTGGTTCGGCGGCGGTGCCGTACAGGCTCTCACGGGTGAAGGCCTGGTCGTTGCTGGGGCTGTGATCCATAGGAAAGCTCCTCGGGCTCAATACTGGGTACGAAAACGGGTCCACAGACGGTTGCGCTGACGCTGCTCGGCCAGACTCAACTGGCGCTCGGCGAACAACCGGGCCCGTAGCTCGGGCGGCGGATAAATGTCTGGATCGGCGGCGATCTGTGGATCAATCAACGGCTCAGCCGCCAGGCTGGCATTGGCGAAGAACAGCTCATTGGTCAACTCGGCCAGCACTTCGGGCTGGAGCAGAAAGTCGATCAATTGCCGGGCCGCTGCCGGATTGGGGGCGTCCACCGGAATCGCCAGACTGTCGAACCAGATCAGGGTGCCCTCACGCGGGATACGGTAGATCACCTCGAACGGCTGGCCCGACTCTGCGGCCCGCGCCGCCGCCATGCCGGCATCACCGTTATAGGTCAGCGCCAGACACACTTCACCCCGAGCCAAGTCATCAATGTGTCGGGCACTGCCGACATAACGCACATTCGGCTGCAGCGCCGCCAGCAGTTGCGCCGCCTGCTCCAGGGCCGGGCCAGCGCTGGCGTAGGGGTCATGACCCAGGTAGTTGAGGGCGATGGCAATCACTTCCTGGGGCGAGTCCAGCACGGCAATCCCGCAATCCTTCAGGCGCTGGGCGTAGTCCGGCTTGAACAGCAGGTCCAGGCTGTTCAGCGGGGCGTCAGCCCCCAGCCGCTGCTCGACCGCCTGCAGGTTGATCCCCAGGCCCACGGTGCCCCAGGTATAGGGCATGGCGTAGCGATTACCCGGATCAGCCTCGGCCAGCAGTGCCAGCAGTTCCGGATCCAGGCTGGCGGCATGGGTAAATTCGCCAGCCTCGATCGGCTGCAGGGCACCGGCCTGAATCGCCCGGGCCAGGCTGGTTGAGGCTGGAAACACCAGGTCATAGCCGCTGCGTCCAGTCAGCAGCTTGCTTTCCAGCACCTCCAGGCTGTCAAAGGTGTCATAACGGACCTGGATTCCGGTGGTGTCCTGAAACCGTTGCAAGGCCTGGGCCGGTACATAGTCGGCCCAGCTATACAGGTTGAGTTGCTGGCTGGCCGCCAGTGGCAAGCTGCCGCCCAGCAGCAGCGCTAATAGGAACAGTCGCATGGTCTGAATCTCGCACAGGCTAATGAATTGTTATCGGGCCTGAACATGCTTGCATGGGCATTGTTTTATAAAAATGCAAAGTGTTCTATTTTGGCATCGACATTCATCAATGTTTGGAGGCGCCATGCTCAGCCAGCTACGCGATCTGGATCTGCAACTGTTGCGGCTGTTTGTCACCGTGGCCGAGTGTGGTGGTTTCAGCGCCGCTCAGGGTGAACTGGGGGTGGGCCAGTCGACCATCAGCACCCAGATGGCCAAGCTGGAAACCCGTCTGGGCTTTCGCTTGTGCGAGCGCGGCAAGGCCGGCTTTCGCCTGACCCCCAAGGGCGAGCAGGTGCTGCAGGCAACCCGGCGGCTGTTTGCGGCCATCGACAGTTTCCGCCACGAGGCTCAGGGCATGGCCGACAAGCTGCTCGGCGAACTGCATCTGGGACTGTCCGAAGGGTTGGCCGACGCTGTGCTGGAGCGCATTGCCCAGGCCATCGGGCGCTTCAGGCAGCGCAATCAGGCGGTGCAGATCGAGCTGATCACCGCCATGCCGGCGGAGCTGGAACGGCGGTTGTTGCAGAATCAGTTGCAGTTGGCAGTCGGCTATTTTGCCGGGCAACAGGCCGCCATCGATTACCGGCTGCTATTTCAGGAGCGCCAGTGCCTGTACTGTGCCAGTACTCACCCGCTGTTCACAAACCCGGCACCAACCCCAGAGGACCTGCGCCTGGCCGACCGGGTACACCATCCCTATCGACTGTTTCCGCCACGTGAGCCGCACCTGAGCGAAGCCAGCAGCGCCCAGACCGAACAGGTCGAAGGTGCGCTGGCATTTATCCTCTCAGGCCAGCATATCGGCTATCTGCCCGAGCATATCGGCGCGCGCTGGGTCGCGCGCGGACGTCTGCGTGCCTTGCTGCCCGAGCAACTGCGCTTTGAGGTCGGCTTCCAGTTGGCACGCCATCGGGGCCAGCATCCCAGTGATGCACAACAGGCCTTCGAGGCGGATCTGCTGGCCAGCTTTCAGAGCCCGCTGAACCCTTGAGTCCTTACTCAGTGTTGGGCGACAACCCGGCTCCACAATCGAGTGCGCTGACGCTGATCGGCCACACCCAACTGACGCTCGACGAACAGCCGCGCCCTGACTGCCTCGGTGGGATAGATGTCCGGATCGGCGACAATCTGCGGATCAACCAGCGGCCCCGCTGCCAGGCTGGCGTTGGCGAAGAACAGCTCATTGGTCACTTCGGCCAGCACCTCGGGCTGGAGCATGAAGTCGATCAACCGGTGCGCGGCCTCGGAATTCGGCGCATCAACCGGAATCGCCATACTGTCGAACCAGACCACGGACCCTTCACGGGGAATACGATAGACCACCTCGAACGGCTGCCCCAACTCTGCGGCCCGTGCCGCCGCCAGCCCGGCATCACCGTTGAAGGTCAGTGCCAGACAGATTTCGCCGCTGGCCAGATCGTCAATATGTTGGGCGCTGCCGACATAGCGCAAATTCGGCTGTACCCCGGCCAGCAACTCGGCGACCTGTCTGAGCGCCGGCGGGTAACTGGCATACGGATCATGCCCCAGGTAGTTGAGGGCGATGGCGATGACTTCCTGTGGTGAGTCCAGAATCGAGACGCCGCAATCTTTCAGGCGGCTGACGTATTCGGGCTTGAACAGCAGATCGAGACTGTTAAGCGGGATCTGTCCCAGGCGTCGTTCCACCGCCTGGCGATTGATTCCCAACCCTATCGTGCCCCAGGTGTAGGGCATGGCATAGCGGTTATTGGGATCGGCCACCGCCAAAAACTGCATCAACTCTGGATCCAGCTCAGCAGCATACTGATAGCGACTGCCGTCGATCTGCTGCAAGGCACCGGCCTGGATTGCCTTAGCCAGCACGGTGGTGGATGGGAACACCAGGTCATAGCCACTGGCGCCGGCCAGCAGCGTACTTTCCAGCACTTCGGGACTGTCGAAGGTGTCGTAACGCACTTCAATCCCGGTTTGTTCCTGGAATCGCTGAATCGCTTCAGGTGGAAGATATTCTGGCCAGTTGAACAGGTTGAGCTGCTGACTGGCGGCCAACGGCAGGCTGCAGCACAACAGCCACACACAGCAAAGCAATCGCATGGTTCAGATCTCACGCCGGTTGGAATTCAAATGATGCCGGCTCATCTTTACACAGGCCCTGCTTCAAATAAATTCAATCGGCCCGCTATAGGCCTTTATTGTGACCCAGGTCAGTTCTTGCCCTTCAACCTGGCACTCCGACGCTTTAGCGCAATCCTTTCAGCCGACAGCAGAATCAGTTTTCATCGAACCAGCAATGCCCCTGACGCTCCAACAGGCTGTCAGCGGCGTCCGGCCCCCAACTGCCGGCAGCGTAGCGCTTGGGTGAGCGATAGCAGTCCTGCCAGCCCTGGATGATCGGATCGACCCAGCGCCAGGCTGCTTCGATCTCGTCGCGGCGCATAAACAAGGTGGCGTCACCTTCGATCACGTCCAACAACAGCCGCTCATAGGCGTCCCAGCGCCGGCGCTTGAAGGCCTTGGCAAAGTTCAGATCCAGCTCAACTTCCTGCAGCGCCATGCCCCGTCCCGGTGACTTGGCCATCAGCGCCAGGCTGATGCTCTCATCCGGTTGCAAGCGGATCACCAGCCGGTTGCGCGCCGGGTCGCCGCCGTTCTGGGAGAACAGCCGATGCGGTACGGCCTTGAACTGGATGACGATTTCCGATTTGCGCTGGGCCAGGCATTTGCCAGTACGCAGATAGAACGGCACTCCAGCCCAGCGCCAGTTGTCGATCTCGGCCTTAAGCGCAACGAAGGTTTCAGTATTGCTGTCATGATCCACACTTTTTTCGAAGTAGTAGGCCGGCAGTTGTTCACCAGCCCGTTCTCCGGCGGCGTATTGACCCCGTACGGTACGATCCTGCACATCCATACCGGTGATCGGCCGCAAGGCTTCGAGAATCTTCAGCTTCTCGTTACGCACCGCTTCGGGCTCGAAATGCACCGGCGCTTCCATGGCGACCAGACAGAGCAACTGCAGCAAATGGTTCTGCACCATGTCGCGCATCGCCCCAGCCTGATCGTAGTAGCCCCCGCGATTTTCGACCCCGACCGTTTCCAGCACGCTGATCTGCACATGGTCGATATGCGCATTGCGCCACAGCGGCTCCAGCAGAGCGTTGCCAAAGCGCAGCGCCAGCAGGTTCTGTACTGCTTCCTTACCCAGATAGTGATCAATTCGGAACACCCGTGACTCGTCAAACACGGCGCCGATCTGGTCATTGATCTGGGTCGCGGTCTTGAGGCTTTCGCCCAACGGTTTTTCCAACACGATGCGGGCCTGCTCATCGACCAGCCCCACCGAAGCCAAGTGCTTGGCGGTAGCAGCGAACAGGTTGGGGAAGGTTGCCAGATAGAACACCCGCACTCGCCCACGGACCTTGCCCAAGGCCTGGGCCAGACGCGGGAACTCGACCCGTTGACTGACGTCCAGACTCAGGTAGTCAATCCGCTCGGCGAAAGCGTCCCAGGTCCCGCTGTCGAAATCCCCCAGGGCCACATGCTGGCTGACATGCCGCTGCACCAATCGGCGGTAGCTCTCGGCCGCATGCTTGGCCCTGGCCGCCGCCAGAATCCGCGTACCCGCATGCAGATAACCGTCGCGGTGCAGGTAGTACAGCGCCGGCAGCAGCTTGCGCAGGGCCAGATCGCCGGTCCCGCCCAGCACTACAATGTCACAGGCCATGCCGCGATGTGCAGGCACATCGATTCTCCCATTCAAGACGTTTTGACCATTTTTGTAGTATAACTACAAGAAATTCGGCCATTTCGACCCTCAAGACTACCAGAAGCCAACGTGAATTTACTCCAGCATATCGCCGTCAGCCGCCCTACGCTGCGCAAATCCGAGCTCAAGGTAGCCGATTTTGTGCTGGCCCAGGCTGCCCAGGTCATGCACTCGTCGATGGCCGATCTGGCCCGCGAAGTCGGGGTCAGTGAACCGACCATCGTACGCTTCTGCCGGGCAATTGGTTGCAGCGGCTTTCAGGACCTGAAACTGCGCCTGGCCCAGAGTCTGGCCGCCGGCGCCAGCTTCGGCCAGTTCTCGATCAGTGAAGACGACAACGTCGACGAACTCTCACACAAGATCTTCGACACCACCCTGGCGACCCTGATGGACGTGCGCGAGCGCCTCGACCCGCAGGCCATGGAGTCCGCCATCGCCGCGCTGGCCAAGGCCCGGCGGGTGGAGTTCTATGGGTTTGGCGCCTCGGGTGCGGTAGCCAGCGACGCCCAGCACAAGTTCTTCCGTCTGCAGGTCTCTACCGCCGCTTATTCCGACCCGCATATGCAAGCCATGTCGGCAGTGACCCTGGGGCCCCAGGATGTCGCCGTGGCCATCTCCCAGACCGGGCGGACCAAGGATCTGCTGCACTCGGCCAGCCTGGTTGGCGAAACCGGCGCTACCCTGATCAGCCTGTGCCCCAGCCATACCCCCTTGGCCGAGCTGGCCGGTATTCATATCCCGATCGACGTGCCGGAAGACACCGACATCTACACCCCGCTGTCTTCACGCATCGCCCACCTGGTAGTGATCGACGTGCTGGCCATGGGCATGGCCATGCGCCGCGGCCCGGAGCTGGTCAACCACCTGAAGAACGTCAAGCGCAGCCTGCGCGGCCTGCGCCTTTCGAACAAGGCCGGGGCACGCAGCGCCGATACCCAGGAGTAACCCATGCCCGTCGCCATGGCCCGCCATATTCTGGTCAAGACCGAAGCCGAAGCCGCGGCGTTGAAAAAGCGCATTGCCGCCGGTGAAGCGTTCGACGTTCTGGCCAAAAAGTACTCTACCTGTGCGTCGAAGAAGCGCGGCGGCGATCTGGGCGAAGTGCGCCCGGGCCAGATGGTCCGCGCGATTGACCAGATCATCTTCAAGAAGGCCCTGAAAGTGGTGCATGGGCCGGTCAAGACCCAGTTCGGCTGGCATCTGGTGCAGGTGTTCTACCGCGATTGAGGCTTACTGACTGTTAGCCAGAACAGCATCCAGCAGGCCGGGGAAGCGGCTGTCGATATCAGCCCGGCGCAGCGAATTCATGTGCATAGTGCCCACCCCATAGGTGCATACCAGCCCGGCATCGCGCAGCACCCGGAAATGGTGCGACATGCTCGACTTCGGCCGCCCGCCATCCAGCTCACCACAGCTGGCTTCGCCGACCTCGGCCAGCCGACGCACAATTTCCAGGCGCACCGGATCACTCAGCGCATAGAGCACGCGCTCAAGGACAAAATCATCGGGATTGGGGTGTTTGAACGGTCGCATGGATCAAATTCTACACAAGGGTTTACTTTACGGCCATAGTTCCAATATTATCGAACTAACGTAACAACTAACCCACAGGTATTTCCCATGTCCGCACTGTTTCAACCCTTCACCCTCAAGGACGTCACCCTGCGCAACCGGATTGCCGTACCGCCGATGTGCCAGTATTCAGCCGTCGACGGCCTGGTCAATGACTGGCACCTGGCCAATTACAGCGCTCAGGCCCGTGGCGGCGCAGGCCTGGTGATCGTCGAGGCTACCGCCGTGGCCCCCGAAGGCCGCATCACTCCGGCCTGCGCCGGGATCTGGAATGATGATCTGGCCCAGGCCTTCGCCCCGATCGTGCGCAGCATCAAGGCCCAGGGCGCGGTACCCGGCATCCAGATCGCCCATGCCGGGCGCAAGGCCAGCGCCAACCGGCCCTGGGAAGGCGATGATCACATCGGCAACGATGACCCGCGCGGCTGGCAGACCATCGCTCCCTCGGCCGTGCCCTTCGGTGCCCATCTGAGCAAGCAGCCCAGGGAAATGAGCCTGGACGATATCGCCCGGGTGCGGGACGATTTCGTCACCGCCGCCCAGCGTGCCCTGGCGGTCGGTTTCGAGTGGCTGGAACTGCACTTTGCCCATGGCTATCTGGCCCAGAGCTTCTTCTCCGAGCATGCCAACCAGCGTACCGACACCTATGGCGGCAGCTACGAGAACCGCAGCCGCTTCATCCGCGAAACCTTCGCCGCGGTACGTGAGGTGTGGCCAGCACATTTGCCGCTGACCATCCGCTTCGGGGTCATCGAGTTCGACGGCCGCGACGAGCAAACCCTGAGCGAGTCGATCGACCTGACCAAACGCCTGAAAGCCGATGGCCTGGACATGATCAGTGTCAGCATCGGTTTCAATACCCCCGAGGCTCAGATTCCCTGGGCACCTGGCTTCATGGGCCCGATTGCCGAGCGGGTGCGTCGCGAAGCGGACATTCCGGTCTCCTCGGCCTGGGGCTTTGGTGAGCCGAATATCGC
Organism: Pseudomonas jilinensis; assembly: GCF_003586265.1. NCBI lineage: Bacteria > Pseudomonadati > Pseudomonadota > Gammaproteobacteria > Pseudomonadales > Pseudomonadaceae > Pseudomonas > Pseudomonas jilinensis. Next base: position 102,982 of record NZ_QJSA01000010.1, read on the forward strand.
GGAAAATGCAGTGAATAGCGGGCAACTGGATGTTGTCATGGTCGGCAAGGCACACCTGGCCAACCCGCACTGGGCCTACCATGCCGCCCGAGAGCTCAAGCTCGACCAGGCCTCCTGGACCCTGCCCGCGCCTTACGCGCACTGGCTGGCGCGCTACTAAGCACAACACCGTCCCCTGAAAGTCCCGGACTCCTGTCCGGGACTGCCATCACCCTGCCCACCTCCCCCAAACCTATCCGGCGGATTTTATCCACCGGTTTGCGCGGCTGAATCATTCAGCCTCCAACTCATGAATCCGATGAAAAACCTGCACCCGGGGCAGCATAAAGTGCCACACTTTAGCTATCACTCTTGCCAGCGCCACGAGACGTACAGTGACCATCATGCAAGCGCACATCCCTACCATGTTTATGATGGTCATCATCGTCAGCCTGACCATGACCATCTGCACTGCCCTGGTCTGGCGGCCGGAGCGCAAGGAAGGGTTAGGTTATTGGACGCTGGCTCTGGCGCTGCACAGCTCGGTGTATACCCTCTACAGTCTGCGCGGTGAACTCAGCGACTTTCTCACCATTATCGTTGCCAACACGCTGCTGGCCGGTGTGTTCGTGCTGTTTGCCGAGGGCTTGATGCAATTTCAGCAACGGCGACTGAACCGCTGGCTGACCTACTGGCCGCTACTGGTCGTACCGTTGGTGCTATATGCCCTGCTCGATCAGTTGGCGGCCAGGGTAGTGGTGATGGCTGCAATCGTCCTGTATCAAGCCATACTGGTACTGGTGATCGTGTTCAGCCGGCATCGCCAGACTGACGGGCGCGGTCAGTATTTCCTGATCACCGCCTTCGGCATGATCATCGCCACCATGGCCTATCGGGGCGTAGGCACAGCGCTGGGCATGGATCAGATGTTGCTGATCACCAGTTCCAACCCGATTCAGATGGCCACCTTCCTGACCGCGACCGTCAGCATGATTCTGGTTGGCATGGGGCTGATTCTGATGGTCAAGGAGCGGGCCGACGCCCAAATGCTCAAGCTGGCCATGCATGATGAACTGACCGGACTACCCAACCGCCGTTACATACTGGAGGTACTGGAGCGCCTGCTGGCCGCCAGTAACCGCCAGCAACAACCCCTGAGCCTGATGATGCTGGATACCGACCATTTCAAGCTGATCAACGACCGGCATGGCCACCAGGTCGGCGACCAGTCGCTGAAACTGCTGGCCGACACCCTGCGCTCGCGGCTGCGGGCCCAAGATCATGCCGGGCGGCTAGGCGGCGAGGAGTTTCTGGTGGTACTGCCCAATACTCAGGCCAGCGGCGCCCGGGAGCTGGCCGAGCAACTGCGCCAGAGCATTGAGCAGTCTACCTTCCTGACCCGCGACAGCCGACCGCTGACCCTGACCATCAGCATCGGCCTGTGCTGCCTGGAGCCGGGGGGCGAACTGGACAGCCAGCAGGCCATCAGCCGCGCCGACCAAGCGCTGTACCTGGCCAAGCAGAATGGCCGCAACCGGGTAGAAATGGCCGCCTAGAATCCGCCAACCCAGTGCAGCCAGGCCAGCGCGAGCGCCATGCTGATCAGGGTGACAGGAATACCGCAACGGGCATGGGCGCGGAAACTCAGGGTCACACCGACCTGGGCAGCGCGCTCGACCACGATGATATTGGCCAGGCTGCCGACGATCAGCAGATTGCCGGCCAAGGTCGATAGCAGTGCCATGGCATACAACGCCTGCTCACTGGCCTGGGGCCAGACACTGAGCATCAGGATCACCAACGGGACATTGCCAACGCTGTTGCTGCCCGCCAGCATCAGCGGTGCTAGCAACCATGGCTGTTCAAGGTCCCAGCCTGAACCCAACAACCAGGCCATGGCCTGCTGATCGAATCCGGTCAGCGACAGACTACCGGTGACGATGAACAGGCAGGCGAACAGCAACAACAGGTGCCAATCCACCGCCCCCAGCATATCCCGGCTGGCCTGCACCCGGCTCATCAGCAGAATCGCAGCAACCAGCAGCGCGCTGATTTCCTTGGCCTGTGAGGTGGTAAACAGCGCCAGTAAGGCCAGCACTGCAACCACGCCCTTGCTGGTCTGCCAGGTGGAAAAGCCATTGGCTCGCAGCAAAACTCCAGACTCGGCCGGCTTGCTGGGCTCGGCAGCCAGGGTCTGACGCCACACCCAACCCACTACCAGCCAGACCACCAGCGTGGCCAGCAGCGCCGGTACCGCACAGACCGCGGCGAAGGCCCAGAAATCCAGCTGGCCGGCCTGACCGATCAGGATGTTCTGCGGATTGCCGATCAAGGTCGCCGCGCTACCGGTATTGCAGGCGCAGGCCAGACCGATCAGAAAGGGCCTGGGGTCCAGACCGCGCTGGCGGGTGCCCTCAGCAATGATCGGTGCCATGGCAAAAGCAATGATGTCATTGGCCAGCAGCGCCGACAGCAATGCCGCCGTGGCGATGGTCAGCCCCAGCAGCGCCTGGGATGACAGTCGGGCATTGACCAGCCGCCGGGCCAGCGCATCGTAGGCTCCGGCGGCGGCGAACTGAGCGGAAATGATCATCAGCCCCATCAACAGTACCAGGGTCGGCAGATCGATCCATTGCCCTGCCTGATCGACTTCCAGCAAGCCACTGACCAGCAGGCACACAACCGCCAGCAGCGCTATGCCGGTACGGTCCAGGCGCATACCGGGCATGCGCCCCAGTGCCATGCCGATATAGGTCAGTACAAACACCGCGAGCAATAAGTAGGTTGGCCACATGATCAAGGGGCTTCTCTAGAGTCTGTTGAAGTGGCGCGGCCTGAGTCGGTCGGCTCCGGGCAACTGCAGCAGTTTTTTCCGGGTCTGACAAGCCACTCACATCCTGTCTGTCCGTCAACGACTGTCATCGCGCCGCATTGCCCGCTACAATGCCCGGCCCGCGCGTTCTGCCCGGTCCTACATTCTCCACCCGCAGGTTTCCATCGTGATCTCCACCGCCAACATCACCATGCAGTTCGGCGCCAAGCCGCTGTTCGAAAACGTTTCCGTCAAATTCGGCAATGGCAACCGTTACGGCCTTATCGGCGCCAATGGCTGCGGCAAGTCGACCTTCATGAAGATTCTGGGTGGCGAGCTGGAGCCCTCGGCCGGGCAGGTGATGCTCGAGCCCAATGTGCGTCTGGGCAAGCTGCGCCAGGACCAGTTCGCCTATGAGGAACACACGGTACTGAACACCGTGATCATGGGCCATGAGGAACTGTGGAAAGTGCATGCTGAACGCGATCGCATCTACTCGCTGGCGGAAATGAGCGAAGAAGACGGGATGAAAGTCGCCGAACTGGAGACAGAATACGCTGAACTTGACGGCTACACCGCCGAATCCCGCGCAGGCGAACTGCTGCTCGGACTGGGGATTCCACTGGAACAGCACCACGGCCCGATGAGCGAAGTCGCTCCCGGCTGGAAGCTGCGCGTGCTGCTGGCCCAGGCGCTGTTTTCCGATCCCGAGGTACTGCTGCTGGACGAACCGACCAACCACCTGGACATCAACACCATCCGCTGGCTGGAAACTGTGCTGACTGCGCGCAACAGCACCATGATCATCATTTCCCACGACCGCCACTTCCTCAACAGCGTGTGCACCCACATGGCTGACCTGGATTATGGCGAGCTGCGGCTGTTCCCCGGCAACTACGACGAATACATGACCGCCGCCACCCAGGCCCGCGAGCGGCTGCTCTCGGATAACGCCAAGAAGAAGGCTCAGATCGCCGAGCTGCAACAGTTCGTCAGCCGTTTTTCGGCCAATGCCTCCAAGGCCAAACAGGCCACCAGCCGGGCCAAGCAGATCGACAAGATCCAACTCGAAGAGGTCAAACCCTCGAGCCGGGTCAGCCCGTTCATCCGCTTCGAGCAGTTCAAGAAACTGCACCGCCAGGCAGTGACTCTGGAGAATGTCAGCCAGGGCTTTGACGGCGAGCTGCTGTTCAAGGGCCTGAATCTGCAAATCGAGGCGGGCGAACGAGTGGCGATCATCGGCCCCAACGGGATCGGCAAAACCACCCTGCTACGCACTCTGGTCGGTGAGATGGCGCCGATCAATGGCGAGGTGAAATGGGCCGAGAGCGCCGATATCGGCTATTTCGCCCAGGATCATGCCGACGACTTCAAGGCCGACTGCACCCTGTTCGAGTGGATGGCACAGTGGACCCAGGGTGGCGAGCAACTGGTGCGCGGCACCCTCGGACGCATGCTGTTCTCCAACGATGAGATCGGCAAGTCGGTGAAGGTGATCTCCGGGGGCGAGCAAGGCCGCATGCTGTTCGGCAAGCTGATCCTGAAAAAGGCCAACGTGATGCTGATGGACGAGCCAACCAACCACCTCGACATGGAGTCGATCGAGGCGCTCAACCTGGCGCTGGAGAACTACCCCGGCACGCTGATCTTCGTCAGCCACGACCGCGAGTTCGTCAGCTCGCTGGCCACCCGCATCATCGAGCTGTCGGCCAATGGCGTGACCGACTTCTCCGGCAGCTACGACGACTACCTGCGCAGTCAGGGCGTGCTGGTTTAAGCTCCAGAGGGTGTACAAGCGGCTGAGGAGGCCTGGTGTGGACCGACTGACACTGGAGCGCCATCAGCTATGGCTGTATCTGGCGGCGATCAGCGCCGGGCTCGGTCTCGGGCACAGCCTGCCCGATCTGGCTGCAGCACTGGAGCGGCTGATATGGCCAATGCTGATCGCGCTGCTGTTCTGCACCTTCCTGCAGGTGCCGCTGCTGCATGCCCGCGCCGCGCTCGGCGACCGCCGGTTTCTCACCGCGCTGCTGTGCGGCAACTTTCTGGTCATACCAGTGCTGGTCTGGGGCCTGATCCAGTGGCTGCCGGATCAGCCGGCCCTGCGCCTGGGCGTACTGTTGGTGCTGCTGGTGCCCTGCACTGACTGGTTTATCAGTTTCACCCAACTGGGCCGTGGCGATACCGCCCGCGCTATCGCCGTCACCCCATTGAACCTGCTGTTGCAGGTCTTGCTGTTGCCGCTGTACCTCTGGCTGCTGAGCGATACTCCGGACTACCTGACGCTGGCGCCGCAGCTATTGGCCGCCGCGGTGCTGGTGGTGTTGCTACCGCTGCTGCTGGCAGCCCTGAGCGAGCGCTGGATCGAGGCACGCAACGGCCGTGAGCACCTGCGTGAACAACTGGCCTGGTGGCCAATTCCGTTGCTGGCACTGGTCATTGCGCTGATTGCCGCCAGCCAGGCCGAGACCCTGGCCGATGCGCTGCCGCTGCTTCCGAGCGTGGTCCCGATCTATCTGGCCTATCTGGCTCTGGCCCTGCTACTGGCTGCGGCCCTGGCCAGACTCTGGCGGTTACCGATAGCTCAGCAGCGCACCCTGGCGTTCAGCTTCGGCACCCGCAACTCCTTTGTGGTCCTGCCGCTGGCCCTGGCCCTGCCCGCCGGCTGGGAGCTCACCGCCCTGGTGATCGTCGTCCAGTCCCTGGTCGAGCTGCTGGGCATGCTGTTCTTTCTCTGGTGGCTACCGCGCCGCCACTAACCCAGGGCGCGCACCAGCAGATGCCCAAGATAGCGCCCATCCAGAACCAACCAATCAACCCAAAAGACCTGGTGCGCCGCCACAATCAGCCAGAAAGTGCTCTGGTAACTCACCTTGCGGGTCTTGTGCCGAAACACCTGCTGGGCCACCAGTGCCCCCGGCCAGCCACCCAGCAGCTCAGCGGCATGCAAGGTCGTTTCCGCGGTGCGCCAGCGACCTTTGCTGGCCTTGTGCTTATCCGACCAATACAATAGAAAACAGAACACACTGACCAGCAGATAGGCCATCAGCACCCAACCGTTGCCGGTGAGCAGCAGTTGTACTGAGGCAACCGCCGGCAAGACCAGCAACAGGGCAAAGACCAGCAACTTCAGACCGGGATTGCGCATGCCCTGTGACGCCTTTACCGGCGGGTATCTGGGCGAGTCTGCGCGCTGCGGCCGAGCGGTTGGCGTCATACCCGCTCGCGGCTTTTTACGAATGGCCGGCCGATCCAGCGCCAAACCTTCCGCACGCATATGCTCAGCCCGCAGACGCCCCTGTTGGTCACGCCCGGCCACATAGAGAACCTTGTCACCCTGATTGGGCCGGCGATCACCGCGCATGGCGGATATGTGCACGAACAGGCGGTCACCGCCCTGCTCCGGCAGGATAAAGCCAAACCCCTTATCGTCATTCCAGCTTTGCAGTGTGCCGCGCTGTTCCATCTAGCGACCTCGATTATCCAAAAGTAGGCCGCGCCATTGTCTATCAGTTACCTGATGGCCGCTATCCCCACATCCAGGCTTGCTCCAGAACGCCCTTATCAACCCCCAGCATACACACCTGCCAGCTCAATAATCGCAGTGCTGGCCAATTCATGGATGAAACCCATTTAATTGTTATGTTATAACAATATTAGAGCAACAATAGCCCGCTCAATGCCCGGGCTCATTCTGCGACCGCCTTCTACAAGCGCGTATGAGCCTGGCGATCCGAGCCATACCCGTAAAACTGCCAACCTTCCAGCGGCACCATGTCACGGCCGGTTGGACCACAACAATGCCAGCAAGGATTCAAGCCATGAACGCGAGACGTGAGGCCGCCAGAGGTTGCCTGATCGCACTGATACTGATGGGGAATAGTGCCTGGGCGCAAAAGCCCGGATCACACCAGCAAGCCGCAGTGGACGATATCACCCGGTTGCCTGCGACGGTTGTCACCGCTACCGCCTCCGTGCGCGACGAGAGCAACGCGCCAGCCAGCGTGAGCGTCATCCGCGGCGCCACCCTGCGCAACCAGCCCGTCCATGACCTGGCAGATGCCGTGCGCAACAGCGTCGGGGTCGATCTGGAGAACGTCGGCCTGGGGCGGCGCGGCATTTCCATTCGCGGCATGAGTTCCGAACATACACTGATGCTGATCGACGGCCAGCGGATCAATATCTCCGCATCAGCCATTGCCCACTCGGATTTCGAGCTGGGCTGGATACCCACCGAAGCCATCGAACGGATCGAAATCGTACGCGGGCCCATGTCATCGCTGTATGGCTCCGAGGCACTCGGCGGTGTCGTCAATGTGATCACCCGCTCCGCCACCGATCACTGGCAAGGTTCGTTCAGCAGTTATGCAACGATCAACGACCACAGCCTGGACGGCAATCAGTACAAGACTGGGTTCTATCTGGGCGGGCCGCTGGTGCCAGGCAAGCTGGGACTGAATGCCTGGGGTGAGTTCAGGCACCGGGAGGCCCTGCGTGATGCAGAGAACCGCGCCCTGGCGGCACTGGATGATCAACGAGCGCTGAACGGCCACCTGGGACTAAGCTGGACGCCCGACGCCAACCAGCGCATCGACGCCTCGCTAGAGGCAGGCAATGAAGATCAGAAAGGCGCACGCAGCAGCACCGCAAGCCCTTTCTACAAGGTCGAAAACGATGTTCAGCGCCGCCGCTACTCGCTATCGCATAGCGGTGACTGGCACTGGGGCCAGTCCCAACTGCGGCTGTATCGTTCCACTCTGGAGCGCAAGGCTTACCGCAGTGATGGCGGCAATGCCAGCGGCCCCAATACCTTTACCGACACCGTACTGGACGGACGGACAGGCTTCATGGTCGGCAGCCATCACAAGCTGACCCTGGGTGCCGAAACCCGGCGTGAAAGCCTGGAAGACCCTACGGTCAACCGCCGTGGCAAGCAGTCTCAGGATCATTACGCGCTGTTCGCCCAGGACGAAATGTGGCTAGGCCGGCAATGGGAGCTGGTATTGGGCAGTCGCTTCGACCGCCACCAGGACTTTGGCTGGGAAACCAGCCCACGGGCCTACCTGATGTTCCATGCCAACGATGAGCTGACCTTCAGGGCCGGGGCCGGGCGCGGCTTCAAGGCGCCGTCGCTTAAGCAGCTGTCGCCGGAATTCGAGTCACGCGCCGCCATCGGTGGACGCGGCATCATCCGCGGCAACCCGGACCTGAAGCCGGAAACCAACCAGTCCCACGAACTCGGCGCCACACTTGACCGGGGACGCTGGACCACCAGCGCCATGCTGTTCCACAACGATGTGAAAAACCTGATCGAGACCGTGCGCCAACCCACCTGTTTCGAGCCAGGCCGCATCTGCCTGGAGTACGAAAACATCGCCAAGGTGCGTCTGCAGGGACTGGAGCTTAGCGCTGGCGTGGATCTGCTGACGAACCTGAGACTGGACAGCAACTACACCTACCTGGACGCTATTGACCGCAGCGCCGACCAGCGCCTGGCCGACCGCTCCCGCCACCGCGCCAACGCCACACTGGCCTGGGCCGTACAACCGCAACTGGCCACCCGGCTGCGCAGCGAATACCACGGCTCGCAGTACCGCTCGGCCACCGAACGCGATCGGCCCGGATATACCCTGCTGAGCTGGTATGTGGACTATGAGCTGAACCACAACCTGAGCCTGCATGGCGGGATCGAGAACCTGACCGACAAGCGCCTGGCCAACGATGACCCCGAGCGTTACGACCGCGCCGATGAAGGCAGGCGCTACTTTGTCGGTCTGAGTGCGAGGTTCTGATGCCGCTGCTGCGTTGTCTCAGCGCTGTTGCCGCGCTACTCCTGTCCGGGCTGGCAATGGCCCAGAGCGCCGGCCCGGTGGTCCTGTTCCTGCACAACAGCTTCGTGTCAGCGGAGAAGTTCCATCTTTTGCAGCCTACTGCCCAGTCGCAACAGTTGCAGCTTGAGCATCTGAATGTCGAAACCAGTGACGCCGATGCGTTGCTGGCGGCCATCGAGCGTAGCCAGCTGGTGGTGCTCGATGTACCTCGGCCAAATGACCGGGCCCGGGTCAGCGCTGTGGTGCAGCCACTGATCACTGACCAGCCGCTACTGACCGTCGGCGGCGGTCCGCCGGCCTGGGAGCGGCTGCCGGCCCCGGTGGGTGGCGCACTGGCGGGACTGTATGGCGCTGGCGGTGTAAGCAACTTCCAGCGGTTCTTCCAGTTGCTTCACGCGCTGCTACACGGGGAGCCAATCCCGCCGGCCCTGCTGACGGCTCCCGAACGCCTGCCCGCCACCGGCTTCTACCACCCGCAGGCACCGCAGCTGTTCAGCCGCCAGCAGGATTATCTGGCCTGGCAGGCAACACGGGCGCAGAATTTCAACGGCAGCGTCGCCTACCTGATTCATTCGGGCGTAGTCGGCGACATGCTGACCCGCGAGCTAGACCAACTGATCGAGCACAGCGAGGCCGCCGGCCTGCTGCCGCAGGTGTTCTGGTTTGACGCCTCGCAGGAGCAAGGCTTACCTGGCGTGTTCAGCCACCAATTCCCGGATGTACTGGTCAACCTGACCCACATGCAAAATGGCTCGGCCCGCAGCCGGGATTTCCTGGAACTGGACATTCCGGTTATCCAGACCTTGCGCTTTCGCGACGGTGAAGCCCGTGACTGGCCACAGGCAAGCAGTGGCGTTAGCCCAGGCACGACCGCGGTTTTCCTCGCCGGGCCTGAAGGCTGGGGGATTAGTGACCCCCTGGTGCTGTCGGCCAGCACAGCGGGGGTGGATGATCTGTTGCCAGCCCAGGCCGATGCACTGATTGCCAAACTGCAACGACTGGTCGCCTTGCGCCGCACAGCCGCCCAGGACAAGCAACTGGCGCTGATGTTCTGGAACTACCCGGCTGGCGAGAAAAACCTGGGCGCCTCCAACCTCAACCTGCCACGCAGTATCGTCTCCATCCAGCAGGCCTTATTGGCCGAAGGGTATCGGGTTGGCCCACCTGTTACCGAACAACAGGTGATCAGCAAGGCCCAGCGCATGCTCGGCGCGCTCTATGGCAGCGTCGCCCTGACCACTCTGCTGGCTGAGGATCTGGCCGTTTCTTACCCGCTGAGCGAGTACCAACGCTGGCTCGACAGCTTGCCCCAACGCCGCCGGCTCGAACTGCAGCAGGCCGGCGCGGCAAGCCAACACCGCGCCGTACACCAGATTGATGGCGAACGCTATTTCATCATCCCGCGCTGGCAGCTCGGAAATCTGCTGATCATGCCGCAAATGCCGCGCCAGGCCGAACCCCACGATCACTATCACGATACCGCCAGCGCCCCCGACCATCTGTACCTGGCGGCCTATCGCTATCTGCAAGACCGCCATGCCCTGATTCACCTGGGTACCCATGGCACCCAGGAGTGGCTGCCGGGCAAGGATCGCGGCCTGGCGGCCGATGACTACCCCTGGCTGAGCGCCGGCCACCTGCCGATCTTCTACCCATACATTCAGGACAACGTGGGCGAAGCCATTCAGGCCAAACGCCGTGGCCGCGCGGTGACCATCAGCCACCAAACGCCCCCCTTCGCCCCGGCCGGACTCTACGACCAACTGCGAGACCTGCACCATCTGATTCACGAATATGAGCAACTGGACGCCGGCATGGTCCGCCATCAGGTCTCCGAGCAGATCCGCACGACGGCGATTGCCGCCCACCTGCACAAGGATCTGGGCTGGAGCGAACAGCAAAGCGCCAGCGATTTCGACACGTTTTTCCAACAACTGCACGACCATCTGCACGAACTGGCCCGTATAGCCATGCCACTGGGCCTGCACACCTTTGGTCAGCCGGCTGAACAAGCGCAGCGCATCAGCACCATCATGCAGCAGCTTGGTGAGCCCTTCTATGCGACCCTGGATACCGACAGCGAGGAGCTGTTTGTCAGTGATCACTCCGAGTTGCCGGACAGCCCGGCCTACCGTGCCGTGCGCCAGATGCTCGACAGCGAGCAGACCCAGCACTTGCCCGCTGCGCTAGCGGCCCATGCTGAACGGGCCCGGGAACTGGACCGGCACCTGCGCGATACCCAGGAAAATGAGGCCCTGTTGGCCGGCCTGGCCGGACGCTTCGTCGCTCCAGGCCCCGGCGGCGATCCGATCCGCAACCCGGATGTGCCCAGCGGGCGCAACCTGTACGCCTTCGAGGCGGACAAGATACCGGCACGGGCCGCCTACCAAAGCGCGGCCCACGCCCATGAGCAACTGCTGCAGGCATTTCGGGCTGAACATGGCGGTGAATGGCCAGAAAAGCTGGCTTTCAGTCTGTGGTCGTCAGAAGCCATCCGCCATCTGGGCGTTACCGAGGCCCAGATACTCCACGCCCTGGGCCTGCGGCCGGTCTGGGACGCAGGCGGGCGGGTAAGCACGCTGGAGATCATTCCGGCCGCCGAGCTGGGCCGCCCGCGCAGCGATGTGGTGGTGCAGGTTACCGGGGTCTATCGTGACCAGTTCGACAGCTTCATGCGCCTGCTGGACGATGCCCTGCAACGCCTGGCCGAACTGGATGAACCCGGCAACCCCATCGCCGACAACAACCGCCGAATCGCCGCCAGCTTGCAGGATCACGGCATGAGTGCTGAGCAGGCGGCCGCCGCTGCAGGCTATCGGATCTTCAGTAACGCACCGGGTGAATACGGCACCGGCGTGCCTGAGCTCGCACTGCGCTCAACAGAATGGGATGACGAAGCCGAATTGGCCCAGCAGTTTCTTGCCAGCAGCCGGCACGCCTACGGCAGTCAAGGCTGGGGTGACAACCCGCCACAGGCTAACCTGCTGGCCGAGCAGTTGCGCGGCACCCAGGTCGCCATCATGTCGCGCTCATCCAACCTGCACGGCGTACTGTCGACCGATCACCCGTTCGAGTTTCTTGGTGGATTGTCCGCCGCCATCCGCCACCTCGACGGCAAGGCTCCGCAGTTGCTGATTTCCGACCTGCGTAGCAATGAGGTCAAAACCACTGCCCTGGCTCGTTTTCTCGCCGACGAGTTGCGCGTCCGCTACCTCAATCCACACTGGATTGGCGCCATGCAGCAGGAAGGCTATGCCGGGACGCTGGAGGTACTCAACGCCACCAACAACCTGTTTGGCTGGCAAGCCGTGGATACCTCAAGCGTGCGTGATGATCAATGGCAGGCGCTGTTCGATACCTATGTCAGCGATACCCGCGAGCTGGGTACAGGCCAGTGGTTCGAGCAACACAACCCCACCGCCCAGGCACAGATACTCGAACGCATGGCCGAAGCCATGCGCAAGGGCTACTGGGATGCATCAGCACAGACCCGTCAGCAACTGGCCGAGCGCTGGCAGCAGTTGCAACAGGAGTTTGCCGTGGATAGCGGCAGCCCGCTGACCCGCCAGTTCATTGCCGACATGGCCCAGGGTTTCGGCCTGGACGGTACAGCCCCAGACCTTGCCAACTCGGCCCCAGCCGAGACCAGCAATGCAGCCGCCGCAACAGCCAGCGAGCAGCCCTTGCAGCAGGTTGAGGGACAGATGCTGGAGCCCGTCGAACCACCAGCAGCCGAAGACCTCAGCCGCCAGCTCTGGGTTCTGGCACTGATGCTGTTGCTGATCAGCGGCGGCGCTCTCCGGCAGCTGCGCCAAACCACTCAACCCACCCCATGACTACACGGGAAAACCGAGAGCCCCATGACCGTATTTACTGAAATTGAAACGCTGCTATACGCCGTATCCCGCCTGTTTCTGGCCCCGGTAATGCTGCTGATCGCTCTGGCTCTGGCCTATGCCCTGGTGGTGCTGGGTGCTTTTGCCGTGGAGGCCTGGCAACGACGCCAAGGCACGCATGGCCATGCACTGTTTGTTCATGCCCGGAAAGGCAACGGCACCTGGCTGGCCAGTGACGATCTTGAGCTGTGGATCATGCAGCGCCTGGAATGGCTGCGTATCGTGTCGCGTACCGCCCCCATGCTTGGTTTGATCGCCACCATGATCCCGATGGGACCGGCTCTGCTGGCTCTGGGCAACAACGATGCCGGAGCTGTCGGTCGCAACATGGTCGCTGCCTTCTCAGCCGTGATCCTGGCGTTGCTGGCGGCCAGCATCTGCTTCTTCATCCTCACCGTGAAACGTCGCTGGCTGCTTGAGGATCTGCGCCAGATCGAACGCCAGCGCCAGGACGGGGGCAGGCTCTGATGCGCTTTCTCGACGATGAAGACAACGACCCTATGCTGTCGGTCGTCAACCTGATAGACCTTTTTCTGGTCATTATCGGCATTCTGCTGATAGTGATCGCCCAGAACCCCCTGAACCCTTTCACCCAGGACCGCGTAGTCGTTATCGAAAACCCGGGTGAAAGCGACATGCGCATTACCATCAAGGATGGCCAGGAACTGACCCGCTATGAATCCAGCGGCGAAGTCGGCCAGGGCCAGGGCGCCCGCGCGGGGGTAACCTACCGTCTAGATGACGGCCGCATGATCTATGTGCCGGAGAGCTGAGCAACCATGAAAAACACCCCCCTTACCGCCGAAACACTGCTGCGCGAGCCCGCGCAGAACTACATGAATGAAGCCCAGCAAAGCTTCTTCCGGGAATTGCTGCTAAGCCAAAAATATGAGCTGCAGGAAAGGATCGACAACGAATTCCGCGACCTGCGCGAATACCAGCCGGAAAGTGATCCGGCCGATATCGGCAGTAGCGAAGAACAGCGCCAGTGGCAGTTGCGCATGCTGGAGCGGGAAAAGAAGCTGCTGGACAAGATTGACCAGGCGCTTGAGCGCCTGGCTCGGGGTGAGTACGGCTGGTGCGAGGAAACCGGTGAACCCATTGGCCTGCAGCGCTTGCTACTGCGCCCCACCGCCACCCTGTGCATTGAAGCCAAGGAGCGGCAGGAGCTCAGGGAAAAGCATCAGCGCGAGCGCTGAGCGTCAGCGCCTGGCCAACCGCCACAGCCGGGCAATATCCACACTCCGGGCCTGAAGTTGCTGCGCCGCAGCGTCCAGCGCGTTCTCCAGCGCCATGGGCCCCGGAGTCAGGCTGAAGGCGGCATCGATGCCAATCTCGTACAGGCGCTGATAACCTTCACCGAGACTGCCGGCCAGGGCGATCACCGGAACCCCGGCAGCACGCGCGATCCTGGCCACCCCGGCCGGGGTCTTGCCGTGCAGGGTCTGGCCATCGAGCCGGCCTTCGCCGGTGATCACCAGATCGGCGCCCTGCACCGCTTCGGCCAGACCGGACAACTCGGCAACCAGTTCAACCCCCGGGCGGAAGCTGGCTGCCAGAACCGCCCGTGCGGCAAACCCCAAGCCACCTGCCGCGCCTACCCCCGGTACATCGCGCTCATCACGGCCCAGAGTCTGGGCCATGACGTCGGCAAAATGCCCCAGCGCCCGGTCAAGCAGCTCGACCTGAGCGGCAATCGCACCTTTTTGCGGGCCGAACACCTGCGAAGCCCCCCGCGGTCCGCACAGGGGATTATCGACATCGGCAGCCACTTCGATGCGCGCAGTGGCCAGACGCGGATCCAGGCCACTCAGATCAATCCGCTGCACGTTGGCCAGCGCCGCACCACCCGGCGCCAGTGATCGGCCGGCGGCATCCAGCAGCCGTGCGCCCAGAGCCTGGAGCAGGCCGGCCCCGGCATCATTGGTGGCACTGCCACCCAGCCCCAGGATAATCCGCGTCGCCCCGGCATCCAGCGCTGCGCCTATTAGTTCACCGGTGCCAAAACTGCTGGTGCGGGTAGCATCGCGACGCGCCAGCGGCACCCAGTGCAAACCACTGGCGGCAGCCATTTCGATCACGGCCCGGCCATCGCCCAGCCAGCCCCAATGAGCCTCTACCGGCTCACCCAGCGGCCCCTGAACAGTCACACTGCGGCGTTCGCCACCGCTGGCGGCCAGCAGCGCGTCAACCGTGCCTTCGCCACCGTCGGCCATCGGACACAGGCGAATGTCGGCCTGGGGATAAACCTCGCGCCAGCCGGCAGCGATGGCCTTGGCCACCTGTGGGGCGCTGAGGCTTTCCTTGAATGAATCGGGGGCGATAACCAGTTTCATGTTCATTACAGCAGTACCAGACTCAACAGCCAGACAGTAAGGATACCAGCCAGCCCCTGGACCAGCGTGGCCATGGTCTGGGCCTTGTAGGCGGTAGCCACATTCATGCGGCTGAACTGGGTAACCACCCAGAAGAAGCTGTCATTGGCGTGCGACACGGTCATCGAGCCTGCACCAATGGCCATCACTGTCAGAACCCGCCCCATATCGCTGTCCAGCCCGAGCTGGCCAAGCAGCGGCGCCACCAGCGCCGAGGTGGTGACCAGCGCCACCGTGGTCGAGCCCTGAGCCGACTTCAGCGCGGCCGCCACCAGGAACGGCATGAACAGACCAATCCCCAGGGTCGATAGGGTTTCTCCCAGATAGTCACCCAGCGGCGTGGCCCGCAGGACCGCACCAAAGGCGCCACCCGCACCGGTGATCAGCAGGATCGGCGCGGCAGACTGAATGCCTTCAACCACCCGGTCATGGAACTCCTGACGCTTGTTGTCCGCTTTCAATAAGCTGCAGGCCAGCCCCAGGCCCACTGCGAGCGCCATGACCGGCTGGCCGAGGAAACTCAGCACAGTGAACAGCCAGCCTTCGCCAAAGGGCTTGCCCGGCAGACCGGCGATAGTCCCCAGACAGATCAGGGCAATCGGCACGAAGATCGGTGCAAAGGCCTGGGTGGCGCTGGGCAGGGTGCCGTAGCGGGCGCGCATCTGTTCGTAATCCTCGCTGGCCAGCAGTGGCGCACCGTCGTCTTCCAGCGCAATGTCCTTGCCAATAAAGCGGTTGGCCCACCACATCCCGGCCAGAGCGGTAATGAAGGACACCAGCAGACCAACCAGAATCACCAGCCCGAGGCTGGACTCCAGGCCCAGATTGCCGGCGGCCGCAATCGGCCCCGGGGTCGGCGGAACAAAGGTGTGGGTGGCGTACAGCCCGGTGGCCAGCGCGACGCTCATGGCGATCACCGAGATTTTCATCCGCGCGGCCAGAGCGTTCTTCAGCGAGTTGAGAATCACATAGCCGGAGTCGCAGAACACCGGCACCGAGACCAGATAGCCGATGATCGACATGGTCAGGGTTGGAAAGCGCTCACCCAGCAAGCGGATCACGGTTTCAGCCATGGTGATCGCCGCACCGCTGCGCTCAAGGATCACCCCGATGATAGTTCCCAGAGCAATGACGATACCGATGTAACCGAGAATGCCGCCAAAACCGCTGGTGATGTGCTTGACGATATCCACCGCCGGCACCTGATAGGCAAAACCGGCCAGCAGCGCGGCGCCGAGCAGGGCAAGGAAAGGGTGCAGCTTGAGGCGAGTCGTCGCCAGAACAATGAACGCGATCAGTACGACCAGAATCAGAACCAGGCCCATGGATGGCCTCCTTTCTTATTGTCTTGTCCGTCGATGATGCCAGGGCTCCCGCACACTCACAGCAACGGCGGTGTATGCGAAGCTCCCTCGGCCAGCCGTTCATTGTCGCCCAGCATCAGCACAAAATCCTCGGACACAGGCACGGTATCCATGGGTCAAATCGAAGTAAAAATTGTGCATACGCACAATTCAGTCATGATCCATCCCCTGCAACAAGGCCAGCGCCAGGCTCAGGCGCTGACGTGGCTCGGCCTGAAACAGCTCCAGCCCGGTCACCCGACTGATGCGCTCCAGCCGGTAGCGCAGGGTGTTGCGATGAATCCCCAGACGTTGGGCGCACAGTTGGCTCTGGGCGCCGCATTCAAGCCAATCACGCAGGGTCGCTTCCAGCACGCCCTGACCATCGACCTGGCGCAGCGCCCGCACCGGCGCCAGCAAACGCTGAACCAACCAACTGCGACGCTGGGCATAAAGCAGTACCAGCACCTGTTGGTCGGCCAGATAAAGCAGCCGCGCAGCCTGTGCCACGTCAGCATAGTCGCGCAGAGTACCGAGCGCCTGACAGGCTTCGCGCAATTCGGCCAGTCGTTCGACCGGCTCGGCGACCAACAGCCGGGTTACCGGCCAAGCGCGTCGTTCGGCCTGCGCCAGCCAGGCCTGATCGGCCTCAGGTTCCTGGGGCGAACGCAACCACAGCAACTGATGACGACCCAGCGGCAACAGCAGTGGCCCGGTCCGCTCACGCAACAGATGGGCGGCGTCAGCACGCCCATCCAGACAGATCAGTGCGGCCTGCAACGGCCAGTGCAAGGTCAGTTCCAGGCGCTCCAGTTCACTGGCCAACGCCGGTAGCGGGTAATCGCTGTCCAGCAATTCAGACAGCCAGCGCTGCAATTGCTGCTCTTGCCACTGTCGTTCGGCCTGCAAGGCACGCTGCTCCACCAGCATTTCCGCCGTCATGCGCACCAGTTCGGCGAACGGTCGAACTTCCTCGGGATCACCGGTAATCCCGAGCACGCCCACCAGTTGCCCGGCGTTGAACAGCGGCAGGTTGACGCCGGGCCGCACCCCCTGCAGGCAGGCGGCAGCCTGGGCATCGAGCTCTACCACGCGCTGGTTGCTGAGTACCAGTTGGGCGCCCTCGTGACGGGTATGCAGGCGCTGGCGATCTCCGCTGCCAATAATCAGCCCACGCGTATCCATCACGTTGATGTTGTAAGGCAGGATAGCCATGGCCCGGTCAACAATATCCTGGGCCAGGCCGGCGTCGAGTTCGATCATCAGGGCTCTCCACGAATTGAATTGAGCATACCAGGCCCCGCTGTCATCAGTCCGTCATCGCCTTGCGGCACAGTGTTCGGGTACTGCCCGACAGCCACCCCGGGAGGATGCCAGCATGGCTTTTGATCCTGATTACCGTAGTGACACCAGTACCAGCAACCTGCGCAGGGAGCGCCGGCGCGAAGAAGACAAAAAGCGCATGGCCTATCGCCGCGCCATTGAGGACTACCGCGACAGCCAGGCTCTGCACGCCCAGGTCTGCGACTATCCGGAGCTGATGAGCAGGCAGCGCGAGCGCTGGCTGAACGTCTAAGACGCTACTCAGCCAGCAACAAAGCGCTCGGCCAGGGTCCGCACCTGGACCCGCTCTTCGCGCAGGAATGCCAGGAAGGCCTCAGCCACCGGGCTCAGCCGCTTGCCGCGGGCATGCACCGCGCACCAGCTGCGGTACAGCGGCAACTCGCTGAAGTCCAGCCGGACCAGTTCGCCACTGCGCAGGTAAGGCGCCGCCGCGTGCTCACTGACCAGCGCCACTCCCAGGCCGGCCAGTGCGCCGTGTACCATGCTTTCGCCCGAACCCATCTGCATTAATTGCTGCAGATGCACTCGTTTCTGCTGGAAAAATTCATCGACCGCCTTGCGCGTCCCTGAGCCCGGCTCACGCTCGAGCACCACCTGCTGTTCCAGTGCCGTCAACGCCAACTCCGCCTGCCCGGCCAGTGGATGGCCGGGATGGGCCACGGCGATGATCGGGTTGTTCAGAAACGGAAAGAACTCCAGCGCCCGGTCTTCCGGCACCAGCGCCATCAGCACCACATCATCGCGATTGTCCTGCAAGCGCTGGATCACCTGCGATCGGCGGGTCACCTCCAGACGAAAAACCACCTCCGGATAACGTTGGCGAAAGGCCGCCAGCAGATGCGGTGTCAGGTACTGGATACTGCTGACCACCGCCAGCCGCAGCTCACCGCGCAGGCTGCCCTGCAGGCTCGACAACTGCATGTCGAGGCTATCCAGACGATTGAAGATATCCTCGCTGGCCGCCAGCAGGCTAACGGCCGCCTCGGTCAGATAAAGCTTTTTGCCAACATATTCAAACAGTGGTGCGCCGACCTGCTCTTCCAACTGACGGATCTGCTGGCTGACCGCAGGCTGGGTCAGCGCCATGTCCTCGGCCGCCCGGCTGTAGGACTGACTGGAGCACACCGCCTGGAACACCTGCAACTGCCGCAGGGTCATGCGGAGCAAGGACTTGCGCATGATGGTCTAACCTTTAGAGATGAATGAAATGAGTATTCATAAGCAATAGCTTATATCTGATCCAATAATTATTCATTTCACTTGATGGGTCGCCAGGCGTAGCTTGGTTGTACCCGATCACCACCACGAGGAAACGGCCGTGATCAAGAAAATCCTGATCGCCAACCGGGGCGAAATTGCCGTACGTATTGTCCGCGCCTGCGCGGAGATGGGCATTCGCTCGGTCGCGGTGTACTCCGACGCCGACCGTTATGCCCTGCACGTCAAACGGGCCGATGAGTCCTACAACATCGGCAGCGACCCGTTGGCCGGTTACCTGAACCCCCGGCAACTGGTCAATCTGGCGGTTGAAACCGGCTGTGATGCTCTGCACCCAGGCTATGGCTTCCTGTCGGAAAACGCTGAACTGGCAAAGATCTGCGCCGAACGCGGGATCAAGTTCATTGGCCCAAGCGCTGAGGTCATCAGCCGCATGGGTGACAAGACCGAAGCCCGGCGCAGCATGATCGCCGCCGGAGTACCGGTCACCCCCGGTACCGAAGGCAATCTGGCCAACCTCGGCGAAGCTTTGAGCGAAGCCGAGCGCATCGGCTATCCAGTCATGCTCAAGGCCACCTCCGGCGGCGGTGGCCGGGGCATCCGTCGCTGCAACTCGCGCGACGAACTGGAACAGGCCTGGCCACGGGTGATTTCCGAAGCAACCAAGGCGTTTGGCTCAGCCGACGTATTTCTGGAAAAGTGCATCGTCAATCCCAAGCACATTGAAGCGCAGATTCTGGCCGACAGCCACGGCAATACCGTGCACCTGTTCGAACGTGACTGCTCGATCCAGCGGCGCAACCAGAAACTGATAGAGATCGCACCCAGCCCGCAACTGACTCCCGAGCAGCGCGCCTATATTGGCGATCTGGCGGTACGCGCGGCCCAGGCGGTCGGCTATGAGAACGCCGGCACTGTGGAGTTCCTGCTCGCCGATGGCGAGGTGTACTTCATGGAAATGAATACCCGGGTCCAGGTCGAGCACACCATTACCGAGCAAATCACCGGCATCGATATCGTTCGCGAACAGATCCGCATCGCCTCCGGCCTGCCGCTATCGATCAAGCAGAGCGATATCCAGCACCTGGGTTACGCCATCCAGTTCCGGATCAACGCCGAGGACCCGAAGAACAACTTCCTGCCCAGCTTCGGCAAGATCACCCGCTATTACGCCCCGGGCGGCCCCGGGGTCCGGGTCGATACCGCGATTTATACCGGCTACACCATTCCACCCCACTACGATTCGATGTGTCTGAAGCTGATCGTTTGGGCCCTGAGCTGGGACGAAGCCCTGGACCGCGGCCTGCGTGCGCTGGACGACATGCGTCTGCAGGGGGTCAAGACCACCACCGCCTACTATCAGGAAATTCTGCGCAATCCGGAGTTTCGCAGCGGGGTGTTCAACACCAGTTTCGTCGAGAACCATCCGGAACTGACCCAGTATTCGATCAAACGCAAACCGGAAGAGCTGGCGCTGGCGATTGCCACCGCGATCGCCGCCCACGCCGGACTATGAACAGCTTGAAGCTGGAAACTGACGCTGCAGGCCGCTCATGCGGATCCTGCCTGCAGCGTTCAGCTTCAAGCTTCCGCGTTACCTGGAGATGAGAGCCATGACCAAACGCATCACCGTCACCGACACCATCCTGCGCGACGCCCACCAGTCGCTGCTGGCCACCCGGCTGCGCACCGAAGACATGCTGCCGATCTGCCCGAAACTGGATCAGGTCGGTTACTGGTCACTGGAAGTCTGGGGCGGCGCAACCTTCGACGCCTGCATCCGCTTCCTCAAGGAAGACCCCTGGGAGCGCCTGCGCCAATTGCGCGAAGCACTGCCCAACACCCGCCTGCAGATGCTGCTGCGTGGTCAAAACCTGCTTGGCTATCGGCATTACAGTGACGACGTAGTACGCGCGTTCGTCGCCAAGGCCGCCGAAAACGGTATCGACGTGTTCCGCATCTTCGATGCGATGAACGATGTACGCAACCTGAAAACCGCGATTGAGGCGGTCAAGACTGCAGGCAAGCACGCCCAGGGCACAATCGCTTACACCACCAGCCCGGTGCACACGGTCAAGGCCTTCGTCGAGCAGGCCAAGGCCATGGCGGCGATGGGTGTGGAGTCGATCGCGATCAAGGACATGGCTGGCCTGCTCACCCCCTACGCCACCGCCGAACTGGTCAGCGCACTCAAGGCCGAACTGACCCTGCCGGTGTTCGTCCATTCGCACGACACCGCCGGTCTGGCCAGCATGTGCCAGCTCAAGGCTATCGAGGCCGGCGCTGATCATATCGATACTGCGATCGGCGCCATGGCCTGGGGCACCAGCCACGCCGGCACCGAATCCATGGTCGCCGCGCTCAAGGGCACCCCCTACGACACCGGCCTGGATCTGGAGCTGATCCAGGAAATCAGCATGTACTTCCATGAAGTGCGCAAGAAGTACCACCAGTTCGAGAGCGAATTCACCGGGGTCGACACCCGAGTGCAAGTCAATCAGGTGCCGGGCGGGATGATGTCCAACCTGGCCAACCAGCTCAAGGAACAGGGGGCGCTCAACCGTATTCAGGAGGTGTTCGAGGAAATCCCCCGAGTGCGCGCCGACCTCGGCTACCCCCCGCTGGTGACACCGACCTCACAGATTGTCGGCACCCAGGCGGTATTCAATGTCCTGGCCGAAGAGCGCTACAAGACCATCACCAATGAGGTCAAACTCTACCTGCAGGGCCGCTACGGCCAGGCCCCAGGGCCGATCAACGAAACCTTGCGGCGCAGTGCCATCGGCAACGAGGAGGTGATCGATGTGCGCCCGGCCGACCTGCTCAAGCCGGAAATGGACAAGCTGCGCAGTGACGTCGGCAGCCTGGCCCAGAGCGAGGAGGACGTGCTGACCTACGCCATGTTCCCCGACATCGGGCGCAAGTTCCTCGAAGAGCGCGCAGCCGGCAGCCTCAAGCCCGAAGCCCTGTTGCCGCCACCCGGCGCGGCGGGCAAGCCGGTGGCCCAGGAAGGGGTGCCGACCGAATTCATCATTGATGTGCATGGTGAAAGCTACCGGGTCGACATCACCGGGGTCAGCGTCAAGGGCGATGGCAAGCGGCATTTCTATCTGAGCCTGGACGGCATGCCCGAAGAGGCGGTGTTCGAGCCACTCAACTCCTTCACCGGCAGCTCCGGCAACCAGCGCAAGCAAGCCAGCCAGCCCGGCCATGTGACCACCAGCATGCCCGGCAACGTCGTTGAGGTACTGGTCGCGGTCGGCGACACGGTCAAAGCCGGCCAGGCAGTACTGGTCAGCGAGGCGATGAAGATGGAAAGCGAGATCCAGGCAGCGATTGCCGGAACAGTCAAGGCCGTACACGTGGCCAAGGGTGACCGGGTCAATCCGGGCGAGATTCTGATCGAGATCGAATAAGCCGACGCACGGGCACAGCAGACGGGAGGCTGAATGAACAAACTTGAGGATCTGCCAGAACCGGCAGCATTGTCACTGCGCAAGATCGTCGACGGCCACAAGTACTTTCACGATCAGGTGTACCCAGAGCAGCGGGAACTGTTCCACAAACTGGCCCACGAGCAGGCACCCAAGGTCATGTTCATCACCTGCGCCGACTCGCGGGTAGTGCCGGAACTGATCACCCAAAGCGCTCCCGGCGATCTGTTCGTCACCCGCAACGTCGGCAACGTGGTCCCGGCCTACGGGCAGATGATGGGTGGGGTCTCGACCGCCATCGAGTTCGCGGTCATGGCCCTGGGAGTACATCACATCATCGTCTGCGGCCATTCTGACTGCGGCGCGATGAAGGCCGTGCTCAACCCTGCCGAGCTGGAGCGCATGCCCACGGTAAAAGCCTGGCTGCGTCACGCCGAGGTCGCCAAAGAGGTGGTTCAGCAAAACTGCGCCTGCTGTTCGGCCGACTCGATGCTTGAACTGCTGACTGAGGAAAATGTGGTGGCCCAGCTCAATCACCTGAGCACCCACCCCTCGGTCGCCGCCCGACTGGCCAGCGGCGAGTTGTTCATCCATGGCTGGGTTTACGATATCGAGACCTGTCGTATCCGCGCCTACGATGCCGAGCGCGGCGAGTTCCGCCCGCTGGACGATGAATCGCTGCCCATGGCCACGCCCCGGGCCCGGTATCCGCAGCAGCGCTGAAGCATGACTACACTGACCTTGCAGACCTTAGCCTTGCAGCCCTAACAGGAGTTACCCCATGGGTTGGGATCCCGTTGTCCTGTTCTTCGTCTTCGGCCTGGTAGCCGGACTGGTGAAGAGCGAACTGAAACTGCCACCGGCACTATACGAAACCCTGTCAATCATCCTGCTGCTGGCCATCGGTCTGCACGGCGGGGTCGAGCTGGCCGCTCAAGCCAGTCCGGCGCTGCTCGGCCAGACCCTGGCGGTACTGGCCTTCGGTATAGTGCTGCCTTTACTGGCTTTCCCACTGCTGCGCGCACTGCGTTTCGGCCGTACCGATGCCGCCAGTATCGCCGCCCACTATGGCTCAGTCAGCGCCGGGACCTTCGCGGTGGTAATCGCCTACTTGCTGGCCCGCGAGATCGTCTTTGAAAGCTACATGCCGCTGTTCGTCGCGGTGCTGGAAGTGCCGGCGATCATCGTCGGTATCCTGCTGGCCAAAGGCGTCAGCCGCGATACTGACTGGAAAGCCCTCGGCCATGAAGTCTTTCTAGGCAAGAGCATCATGCTGCTGCTCGGCGGCCTGGTGATCGGCCTGCTGGCTGGCAAGGAAGGCATCAAGCCACTGGAGCCACTGTATACCAGCATGTTCAAACCGGTATTGGCGTTCTTCCTGCTGGAAATGGGCCTGATCGCTTCACGCCATCTGGGCAGCCTGCGCACGACTGGCGTGCGCCTGATCATCTTCGCCTTGCTGTTCCCGCTGCTCGGCGCCCTGCTTGGCGCCCTGCTCGGCCACGCCATGGGACTGTCGGTTGGCGGCATGACCGTGCTCGCCACTCTCGGCGCCAGCGGCTCCTATATCGCGGTACCGGCGGCCATGCGTCTGGCTCTGCCGGAAGCCAACCCGGCGCTGTCACTGACCGCTTCGCTGGGTATCACCTTCCCATTCAATATACTGGTGGGCATCCCCCTGTATCTGTCGCTGGCCGAATGGCTGGCCGCCTGAGGAGTTCGACATGGAACTGCCAACCCGTACCCTGCTAACCCTGATCTGTGAAGCGGCCCTGGAAAATCGCCTGATCAGGGATCTGGAACAGCTCGGCGCTCCCGGCTGGACGTTGTCCGACGCCCGCGGCAGCGGCACCCGCGGCATCCGCAGCGCCGACTGGGACACCGATGGCAATATTCGCCTGGAAGTGATTTGCAACCGCGAGCTGGCCGAACACATCGCCCGCCACCTGCAAGAGCGCTACTACGATAACTTCGCCATGGTTTGCTGGCTGAGCCAGGTCGAGGTGCTGAGGGCGGAGAAGTTCTGACCACCGGCTTATGTGGTTTAGTATCATTGTTCGCGTATAATGTCCGGCTTTTCATTTCCGTCCGCCGCCTGGCGGGCCTTTGAGCGAGGCAGCGAACGATGACCGCACTGGTTGGCGTGATCATGGGCTCCAAATCCGACTGGTCGACCCTGAGCCATACGGCCGACATGCTGGAACAACTGGGCATCCCCTACGAGGTCAAAGTAGTCTCGGCCCACCGCACTCCGGATCTGCTGTTCCAGTACGCCGAACAGGCCGAAGAGCGCGGCATCGAGGTGATCATCGCCGGTGCTGGCGGCGCCGCGCATCTGCCTGGCATGTGTGCGGCCAAGACCCATCTGCCGGTACTCGGCGTACCGGTGCAGTCGTCGATGCTGTCCGGGGTCGACTCGCTGCTGTCGATCGTGCAGATGCCAGCCGGCGTACCGGTGGCTACCCTGGCGATCGGCAAGGCCGGGGCGATCAACGCCGCGCTGCTGTCAGCAAGTATCCTCGGCGCCAAGCATCCGCAATTTCACCAGGCGCTGAAGCAGTTCCGCGCCCGCCAGACCGAAACCGTGCTGGACAATCCCGACCCGCGTCAGGCCTGAGGAAAGAACCATGAAGATCGGCGTTATTGGTGGTGGACAACTCGGACGCATGCTGGCCCTGGCTGGCACCCCGCTGGGCCAGCAATTCGCCTTTCTCGACCCTGCCCCGGATGCCTGCGCCCAGGCCCTAGGTGAGCATATTCGGGCCGACTACGGTGATCGTGACCATCTGCGCCAACTGGCCGATGAAGTCGATCTGGTGACCTTCGAGTTCGAAAGCGTACCAGCCGAAACCGTCGCCTTTCTGTCCCAGTTCGTGCCGGTTTATCCCAGCGCCGAAGCCCTGCGCATCGCCCGTGATCGCTGGTTTGAAAAGTCGATGTTCCAGGATCTGGGGGTACCGACCCCGGAGTTCGCCGATATCCAGTCGCAGGACAATCTGGATGCCGCGGTCAAACGCATCGGCCTGCCAGCCGTACTCAAGACCCGCACCCTGGGCTATGACGGCAAGGGCCAGAAAGTCCTGCGTCACCCCGAGGACGTTGACGGCGCCTTTGCCGAGCTGGGCAGCGTCCCCTGCATTCTTGAAGGCTTCGTACCTTTCACCGGCGAGGTGTCGCTGATCGCCGTACGTGGCCGCGATGGCCAGACCTGCTGCTACCCGCTGGTCCACAACAGTCACGAACAGGGCATCCTGCGGCTGTCGGTGGCCAGCACCAACCACCCGCTGCAAAGCCTGGCCGAAGACTATGCCAGCCGGGTGCTGGACAAGCTCAATTATGTCGGCGTGCTGGCCTTCGAGTTTTTCGAAGTCGACGGCGGCCTGAAAGCCAATGAAATCGCGCCCCGGGTCCACAACTCCGGACACTGGACCATTGAAGGCGCCGAGTGCAGCCAGTTCGAGAACCACCTGCGCGCCATCGCCGGCCTGCCGCTGGGCTCGACTGCCAAGGTCGGAGAAAGCGCGATGATCAACTTCATCGGCAGCGTGCCGCCGGTCGAGCAAGTCACCGCTCTCGCCGACTGCCACCTGCACCACTACGGCAAGGCCTTCAAGGCCGGCCGCAAGGTTGGTCACGCAACCCTGCGCTGCAGCGATTCAGCCGTGTTGCAGGCCCGCATTGATGAAGTGATGCAGTTGATCGACAAGGGCTAAGTCGTACTGGTCAAGCCGGCTGTGATCAGTGAAACTGCGACCCTGATTCTATGTCTCAGTTTCCACACCCACTGACACCGAGCCGACCCTATGCGCCATTGGTTGTTCTTGCTGATCTGCCTGCCCTTGCTGGCCCAGGCCACCCCGAAAACCCTCGACTGGCTCGACCTGTTGCCGGAAGAGGATTATCAGGCGCTGCTGGATATGCCGGAGATCGATCACGACTGGACCGAAGAGGCGCCGGGTACCTTTAGCGAAAGCCTGCGCCAGCGCGATGACAGCCTGCCCGAGGTGATGTATTCGACCCGGGTAGTGGCCGAACTGGACGGCCAGCAGGCACGAATCGCCGGCTTTCCGGTACCGCTGCAAACCAACGAACGCGGGCTTTTCACCAGTTTTTTCCTGGTCCCCTATGCCGGCGCCTGTATCCATGTACCACCACCGCCACCCAACCAGATCATTCTGGTTGACTACCCCAGGGGCATTGCCATCGACGATCTTTACGATGCCTTCTGGATCAGCGGCACACTGCATGTCGAGCAAAGCAGCAACGAGCTGGCCGATGCCAGTTACCGCTTCGACGCCGAACGGGTCTGGATTTACGACGGCGAATGACCGACCATCCCCCGCATGGGTGACCAGCCCAGTGCCGGTGATCCATTATGCTGTCACTCTACAATCACCGTTTCGGGAGCCCCAATGGACATACTGCTTGGACTGATCGGCCTGACCATATTGATCGTCGTGTATCTGCGCCGCTGGTTGCTGGACAAGGAAATTCCGCAGCAGCAGGCCATGGACTTCGACGGCGAGCTGTATCAGGTTGGCGAAGCGGTGATTGCCCGCCGACGCTCGGCCAATCCGCGCTGCAGCGTGATAGTGATGCCAGGCTTCATGGAAAACTTCCTGTATTTCACCGAGTTCTATCAGGATCCTGAGATCGAGCTGATCATGCTGACCAGCGGCGACTACCATGTGCCGGTCAATGATCCGCGCTTCCAGCAGGCTTCCTGGGCCAGTACACCGCAATACCCTCTCGGCACCATTGCCTACGACGCCAGCGTACTGAATCAGGCCCTGGCGCATCTGGTCAGCACTGATCTGATCCGCGTCCATGGGCACTCACGCGGCGGCGCCGTGACGCTCGAAGCGGCTCGCCAGCGCCCTGATCTGTTCGAGCAGGTCGAGGTACTGCTCGAAGCGCCGGTACTGCCCCAGGGCCAACCTTATACTCGGATTCCAGGCCCAGCACTGTGGTTGATGCCCTATCTGCTGCTGCTCTGGCAACAGCAGCCGATCTCCGAGCGCAACCGCAAAATTTGGGGTCCGCTGGACAACCCGCGCAAGCGTGAGCTGATCATGGGGGTGCCCTTCAACCCCAAACGCTGCCGCACCATGGTGGCCAATCTCAAGGATATGGCCAACTGGATGGAAGAGCACGGCAGTGAACTGTTTGCCCATGTCAAAAGCGGCGCAATCCTGGTCCCGGGACATGACCGGGTTCTGCAACCAGCGGCCATGCTGGCCAGTGCCCGTCAGGCCGAAAATCTCCAGGTCATCGAAGTGGAAGGGGGTAGTCACTTCGTGACACCAGATCACCCTGACAGTATCCCGCCGCTGCCAGCATGAGCTACTGTTTCGAACCTATCGGCGTAGTGCACTCCTGCTTCGCTGAGAAATTCGCGATCCCGCGCCAGCCGAGCCTGGCGCCGGCTGCCCGCGCTGTCCTCGAGCTATACCCGCCGTTTGACCAGCCAGAGGCGCTGCAAGGGCTGGAAGGGATCAGTCATCTGTGGCTGCTGTTCGTATTTCACGCCGCTGCCAGCGGTCCTGAGCATCTGCGGGTGCGCCCACCGCGCCTGGGTGGCAATCAGCGCATCGGTGTGTTCGCCAGCCGCTCGACCCATAGGCCCAACCCGATCGGTCAATCGGTGGTCAAGCTCGAAGCCATTGAGCCCGGCCGTCTGCTGCTCTCTGGAATCGACCTGCTTGATGGCACCCCGGTTCTGGATATCAAGCCCTATGTACCCTATGCCGATAGCGTTGCACCGGCCTACAATCACCTGGCCGAGCAACCGCCAGCCCTGATTCCTGTGAGCTGGAGTCCCGAGGCTCTGGTCCAGGCCGATGTCGAGGCCAGTCGCTTGCACCAGCCAGTCCAGGAGTTGATCGAGCAGTGCCTGACCCAAGACCCCAAACCTGCCTATCAGCAGCCTGGCCCGGAGCGGGTCTACGGGGTGCGCTTCTGGGATATCAATGTGCGTTGGCACTACCCTGAGCCTGGGCGCATCCGGGTGCTGTCGGTCACGCCGGTCTGAGCTTTCTATAACCAAGTACCGATCAAGTGCAAGTGCATCCCCGAGTGCTCAGTTGTAGGATAGAGTCTGATCTTTACCACAACGAAAGGGGTTTCCATGTTCGATCTGGGCCATGTCGCCCTGTTACTGCTGGCGGCCGTGATCGGCACCTGGCTATGGCGTGGCCTGGGCTTGCGCGACCGGGCGCTGGGGCTGGTACGCCAGCATTGTGCCAAAACCGATGTGCAACTGCTGGACGAAAGCATCGCCCTGACCCGGCTGCGCCTGGGGCGCAATCGACACGGACGCTGGGGCTGGGTGCAGCGCTACGGGTTCGAGTTCACAGTTACCGGCGAACGGCGCTACAACGGCCACATCGAGTTGCATGGTAACCAGCTCCAGCATATCGAACTGGCACCCCATCCTTTCCCTGGGGACGACAACCCACCGCCCCACAACTATCACGACAATGTGCGACCGCTGCGATGACCGACAGTGAGCTTGCCGCGCTGTGCCTGCATCTGCCGGGCGTACGCGAGGATATCAAATGGGGCAATTACCGGGTGTTCTCGGTCGCGGACAACAAGATGTTCGCGCTGATTGATGTGCATGATCACAGTTGCTCGCTCAAGGTAGCCGATGACCTGTTTCTGGGCTATTGCGATCGCCCTGGCGTCAGCCCGGCCCCCTACCTGGCCCGGGCTCACTGGGTTACCTTGAGCTATCCCTATCCGCTACCTGAAGCCGAGTTACGCCAGCGGCTTAAGGAAGCCCATCAACTGGTGGTACGCAAGCTGCCCAAGCGTCGCCAGGTCGGCCTGCTGCTCGACTGACCGTCAGCGCCAGTTAGAGCTGGCCCTGGCCACCGCATCGTGGTCATGCAGACTTTCAGCATGCACCACCCGTAACGTGAAGCCCTCAATCAACGACCAATCCCGCAGACTGGCATGCAGCCGCCTGGCGGCATCTTCGCAGAACATCAGATTCTGACCATTGGCCAAGGCGAAGGCCTGCTCGTCGGCGCGCTTGACCGCAGTCTGCACCGCAGTACCCAGCGCCTGTTCGATCCGCTCAACCAGTTCCACCATAGGCAAGCGCTCGAAACGTGCAGGCAGCCGGACCTGTACATGAGCTTGGCTACGCTGGCTGTGTGGTGTGGCGACAATGCCCTGTGGGCTGCCCAGCCAGTCAAGCACAGCGGCATGGTTCAGCTCACGGCTGCTGAAGTCCTCGGCAAAACGCTGCTGGATCAGTTGCCGAGCCAGAGCGGCCGAGCACGGACAGGTCGATGAATAGGCCACCTGTAACCCTAGTTCCACGTGGAACCCCTGCGGCCCCAGTCGACCATGCACAACCAGCGGGTAAGCCTTCCAGCCAGCCAGCGGGCTGACCAGCGCTGGCCTACGCAGGGGCAGTTCGCCATGCAGGCTTAGTGTCGCCTGATCAGCCAGGGCGCTGTGGCTGTCCAGAAACTCCTGCAGGAGCTGCTCCAGGAACGCCCCGGTCAGCGGCTGGCGATCCAGTCTGTCGAGCGCCAGGTACAGACGCGACATGTGGATCCCCTTGGCCTCAGCCTGGCGCAGATTAACCCCGACATCGGCCTTCATCAGCAACGGAGCAACATCGTCACCCAGTACTACCCGGGCGGCAACGGCCTCCATACCGACCCAGTCGAGCGTTGCCGCGATCTGGGTCCGTTGCGCAGCGATATCGGGCAGGGTGTTGGCATTCATGGCGACCTCATAAAAGGTTATGTTATAACACTTTTATTATTTCAGCCCAAGCTGCGCACTGAGGTATGCTGTTGGCTATCACTACGGATCAGCCCCATGCTCAACGCCATCCCCACTCACTTGATCGCCGGCCCGCTCGGTGCAGGCAAGACCAGCCTGTTGCGCCATCTGCTCGGCCAGCGTCCGGAGAACGAGCGCTGGGCCCTGTTGATCAACGAGTTCGGTGAGTTAGGCATTGATGCGGCGCTGCTGGAGCAACCCGAGAGCGGCGTGCAGATCGCCGATATCGCCGGCGGCTGTCTATGCTGCGTCAATGGCGTACCGTTTCAAGTCGGTCTCAGTCGTCTGCTGCGCCGAGCCCGGCCTGACCGGCTGTTGATCGAGTGTTCCGGCCTGGGTCACCCCGCCACGCTCCAGCAGCAATTGCAGCAGCCGCCCTGGGACAGGGTTCTGCAGCTGCAACCGCTGATCATGGTGCTCGATGCCCGCCAGCCTCTGAAGCTGTCCCCGGCGCAGGCCAGCGCACTGCCGCAAGCTGGGCTGCTGGTATTGAACCGGATCAGTGACTGCTCACAGCCACCTCAGTTGCCTGGCGAGTTGAGCGGTATTGAACAGGTGAACTGTGATCACGGCGCTCTGGCGCTGGCCTGCCTGCCACAAACCGCCGAGAAAAAGCCTGGGGCCGAGCCACCGCCTGTATTGAACGCCAGCCCGGCGCCGCTGCCATTGTGGCAAACCCAGGATGACTGGCACTGCCTACAGCGTCAGCAGGACGGTTTTCACAGCATCGGCTGGCGGCTGCATCCCCAGCTCAGGGTCCAACGCCAAGCGCTGGCACAATGGCTGGCTGAACAACACTGGCTGCGGGCCAAGGGCATTTTCAATACCGAGGCCGGCTGGATGAGTTTCAACTGCCTGGCGCCCGAACCTTTGCACTGGCGCGTCAGTGACTGGCGCAATGACAACCGCCTGGAGTTGATCAGTACCGTGCCCCTTGAGCGCCAAGAGCTGGAGTCCGGCTTGCGGCGGCTGCTGCACAGCCAGTAAGGTAGGGTTTTGCCCGGATTGAAATCAATGTCGCTGCGCCTGTTGAGCTTGTTTCCCCTGTGTCTGCTTTCGACTCTGGCTATGGCTGAGGCCTGCCTGATCGAATCCAATGACGACCAGTTACCGATTCGTATGTGTCAGCAAAACCTGACCATCCCGGCGCAACTGTTCAGTGACAGCTTCTGTCAGCCGCAGATTCCTGACCGCAGTTTCCAGGTACAGATGCTCGAACAGTGTCCAGAGGGCGCCTATGGTATTTGTCAGGGCGCGCGCAGCGAAGGGGTGGCCTATCAGCAATCGATCCACTATTACAGCGATCCGGACGATGCGCCGGTATTGCAGGCTTACTGTGAGCAGATCAGCCAGGGCCGTTGGATAGAAAATCCCTGAATACCTGGGGGCATGCCCAGAGGTCTGTGTGGCTCTGGTAGGTCGCGCGCCAGAGCAAGAGCATTTACTGGGGTGGGGCCGGACGCAGGGTCAATTCACCCAGCTCGAGCTGAGCGCCGGGTTGCAGGCCCAGACGCTCGGCGCTGCCGGCAGCCAGTTCGATGACAAAACGCAGCGGCTGCTCGGCGCGGTAAATCGGGCAGGGCATGGCCTGGCACGGCGGCACCTGTTCGAAGATCTGCACCAATTGCCCCTGATCATCAACAAACAGCAGATCCAGGCTGATGAGCATGTTGCGCATCCAGATCGCCGGCCGGGTGCCGGCGGGAAAATCGAACAGCATGC
This sequence comes from Pseudomonas jilinensis, assembly GCF_003586265.1. Classification (NCBI taxonomy): domain Bacteria; kingdom Pseudomonadati; phylum Pseudomonadota; class Gammaproteobacteria; order Pseudomonadales; family Pseudomonadaceae; genus Pseudomonas; species Pseudomonas jilinensis. Next base: position 134,739 of record NZ_QJSA01000010.1, read on the forward strand.
CGCCATTGGTATCCAGTGCCTCACGGCCCATCAGGCCCTGCTGTCGGCTGATCGGATCATCGACCAGTTCCAGTTGAAACAACTCGTCGCCCAAGGGCAGGGCCAACCGTGGCAGCTCGGCCGCCACCCAGCTACTGACGGTTGTCAGCCAACCTGCAATCATCAGCGCCAAAACCGTGCGCATAACCCTTCCCCCAGCTGTCCAATACCCTGCTACCGCCCGGTGCGGCTGCCTAACGGTACAGATCAGCCCGGGTCCATGGCAAGTCATGACTGCCGTCGGCATGCGGTTTGACCGCCAGTATCTGGTGAATATTCATCCAATTGCGGCGAAAGCCATAGGCACATCCGGCCAGATAGATCCGCCAGATCCGCAGGGCCTTGTCGTCGATCAACGTCCTGGCTCGCTCAAGCTGTCGTTCAAGATTGTCGCTCCAGCACTCCAGGGTTCGGGCATAGTGCAGGCGCAGGCTCTCGACATCGACCACTTCCAGCCCCTGCTCGCTCATGCTCGACACCGCCATGGCCAGATGCGGTAGCTCGCCATGGGGGAACACGTAGCGGCCGATGAAGTCTCCGGCACCACGCCCCACCTGACGACCGTCGGTGTGCTTGGAGGTGATGCCATGGTTCATCACCAGCCCACCGGGCTTGACCTGGTCGTGGAGAACCTTGAAGTAGGCATCCAGATTGGCATGGCCAACGTGCTCGAACATGCCAACGCTGACCACCTTGTCGAACTGCTCCTGACCGGTCAGGTCGCGGTAGTCCTGCAGCTCCAGCTGAATATGCTGGTCGAGCCCGGCTTCAGCGTTCTTCTGCCTGGCCAGCTCCAACTGCGCCTGACTCAGGGTAATGCCATACACCTCGACGCCATAGTGCCTGGCGGCATGCCGGGCAAGACCGCCCCAGCCACAGCCGACATCCAGCAAGCGCTCCCCCGGCTGCAGCCGCAACTTGCGACACAGGTGATCCAGCTTCTGTTGTTGAGCCTGGGCCAGACTGTCATTGACCGAGTGAAAATAGGCACAGGAATAGACCATTTCCGGATCCAGCCACAGGCCGTAGAACTCGTTGGAAAGGTCGTAATGGTAGGAAACCGCTGCCGCATCGGTGTGCTTGTCATGTGCCTGGCGCTGGGGCGCTGGACCGGGATCATCGCCCAGCAACCCCTTGCTGAGCATATCGGCCACTTCAATCACATCCATGATCGGGCCATGAATTTCCATCCGTCTGGAAATGTAGGCTTCGCCCAGCTTGTCCAGACTCGGTTCGGTCAGCTCCTCAAGCAGACTAAGATCCTGAATCTCCAGGGTCACCCGTGGGTGGGGGCCCAGATCGAGGGTCGGTCCACCCTTGAGGGTCAATCGCAGCGGCAGCTGCAGGTTGCGCAAGCTAGGGGAAAGCTTCACCAGCATACGGATTCTCCTGTGTCCGTCGGCCATACCCCTTTAACTATAGAACAGGGTCGCGGCACAGGAGTGATTGCGTTTTTGTATGGTGCCCTTAGCCCAGGCCGATCAGAGGCCGCAGCTCAGCCCTGTTTCTGCGGGCGTTTCCAGCCACCAATATTGCGCTGCTTGGCCCGGCCCACCCCCAGATCACCGGCCGGAACATCCTGGGTAATGGTGGAGCCAGCACCGGTCGTGGCGCCATCACCAATCGAGACCGGGGCAACCAACGCAGTATTGGAGCCAATGAAAGCTCCCTCACCAATCCGGGTCTTGAACTTGTTGACCCCGTCGTAGTTGCAGGTGATGGTACCAGCACCGATATTAGCGCCGGCTCCCACTTCGGCATCACCGACGTAGGACAGGTGATTGATCTTGGCCCCGGCACCGATCTCGGCTTTCTTGGTCTCGACGAAATTACCAATTTTGGCCTTGGCCGCCAGGCGGGTGCCGGGCCGTAACCGGGCATAGGGGCCAACATCGCAGAGCGGGCCAACCTCAGCGCCTTCGAGATGGCTGAAGGCCTTGATCACACTGCCAGCGCCAATCACACAGTCCTTGAGCACGCAATTGGGACCGATCTCAACGTTGTCCTCAATCACCACCCGGCCTTCAAGCACCACGTTGATATCGATCAGAATGTCCCGTCCGACCTGAATGTCACCGCGTACATCGAGTCGTGCCGGATCCAGCAGGGTTACCCCCTGGACCATTAGCCGTTCGGCCTGACGGCGCTGATAGACCCGCTCCAGCACCGCCAGTTGCTGACGGTTATTGGCACCCATCACCTCGTCTTCATCCTGGGGCTGGGCTACCTGGACCGGTACTTGCTGGCTGACTGCCAGAGCCACTACATCGGTCAAGTAATACTCGCCCTGGGCATTGTCGTTGGACAGGCTGGTGAGCCATTCAGCGGCGTAGCGTCCGGGCAACGCCATGATTCCGGTATTGCCTTCACTGATTTGCAGTTGCTCAGCACTGGCGTCCTTCTGCTCGACAATCGCCTGGACCTGGCCAGCAGCATTGCGCACGATACGCCCATAGCCGGTCGGATCGGCCATCTGCACGGTCAGCAGTCCCAAGGCCTCGGTGCCGGCCTGGATGCTGAGCGCCTGCAGAGTCTCGACCCGCAGCAGCGGCACATCGCCGTACAGGACCAGAATCTGCTCGGCCGCCTCGATCTGCGGCAAGGCCTGCGCTACCGCATGACCCGTGCCCAGTTGTTCGGCCTGCAATACCCAGTTGATATCCTCGGCATCCAGCCGTTCGCGAACCAGTTCGGCACCATGGCCAATCACCACATGAATCTTTTGCGGCGCCAGCGCCCGGGCACAGTCGATCGCATGGCCCAGCATCGGCTTGCCGGCTACCGGGTGCAGAACCTTCGGCAGGGCAGAGCGCATACGGGTGCCTTGGCCGGCGGCCAGAATGACGACGTGCAGATTCATCGGCGGGTCCTTTTACGGATAACGAAGACAGGGGCGGATCATAACAAAAAAGTACTCGGGGGCTGGAGGCCCGCGGTCTTTGCCGCTTCAACAAAAAAGGCAGCCGAAGCTGCCTTTTTTGACGGGGTTAGCGGTTGTTAAGCGCCGGTCCACCGTATTTCTTGCGCATTTCCTGCACGGTACGAAGCTGGGCGGCGGCTTCAGCGAGACGGGCGGAGGCCGAACCGTAGTCAAACTCGGCGCCTTTCTCGTTAAGAGCCTTTTCTGCGGCCTTCTTCGCTTCCAGAGCGGCTGCTTCATCAATGTCGCCAGCACGGATAGCCGTGTCGGCGAGCACCTTGACCATGCTCGGCTGAACTTCCAGGTAGCCGCCAGAGATGTAGTACACCTCTTCGCTGCCATCCTGCTTGATCACCCGAACCGGGCCCGGCTTAAGGTCGGTCAGCAGTGGAGTGTGACCCGGCAGAATACCCAGATCACCCATGTTGCCATGGGCCACGACCATTTCGACCAGGCCTGAGAACAGCTCTTCTTCCGCGCTTACGATATCGCAGTGCACTGTCATAGCCATTGTTTTGCCTCGGTTCTGCGCCCGCTTGCGCGGGCGCTACCCATTACATTTTCTTCGCTTTCTCGATGGCTTCGTCAATGGTACCGACCATGTAGAACGCCTGCTCCGGCAGGTGGTCGTAGTCACCATTGAGGATGCCTTTGAAGGCCCGGATGGTTTCCTTGAGGGCAACGTATTTGCCCGGAGCACCGGTGAAGACCTCGGCCACGAAGAACGGCTGGGACAGGAAGCGCTGCATCTTACGGGCACGGGCCACCAGCTGCTTGTCTTCCTCGGACAGTTCGTCCATACCCAGAATGGCGATGATGTCCTTCAGCTCCTTGTAACGCTGCAGAACATACTGAACGCCACGGGCGGTGTCGTAGTGCTCCTGACCGATCACCAGCGGGTCGAGCTGACGGCTGGTGGAATCGAGCGGGTCAACCGCCGGGTAGATACCCAGAGAAGCGATGTCACGGGACAGTACCACGGTCGCGTCCAAGTGGGCGAAGGTGGTAGCCGGCGACGGGTCGGTCAAGTCGTCCGCAGGTACGTATACCGCCTGGATCGAGGTGATCGAACCGGTCTTGGTCGAGGTGATGCGTTCCTGCAGAACACCCATCTCTTCGGCCAGGGTCGGCTGATAACCTACCGCCGACGGCATACGGCCCAGCAGTGCGGATACTTCGGTACCGGCCAGGGTGTAACGGTAGATGTTGTCAATGAACAACAGTACGTCACGACCTTCGTCACGGAACTTCTCGGCCATGGTCAGACCAGTCAGGGCCACGCGCAGACGGTTACCCGGCGGCTCGTTCATCTGGCCGTAAACCAGGGCTACCTTGTCCAGTACGTTGGAGTCCTTCATCTCGTGATAGAAGTCGTTACCTTCACGAGTCCGCTCACCCACACCGGCGAATACCGAGTAACCGCTGTGCTCGATGGCGATGTTACGGATCAGCTCCATCATGTTTACGGTCTTGCCCACACCGGCGCCACCGAACAGACCAACCTTACCGCCCTTGGCGAACGGACACATCAGGTCGATTACCTTGATGCCGGTTTCCAACAGCTCGTTGGAGCCAGATTGCTCGGCATAGGACGGAGCCTTGCGGTGAATACCCCAGCGCTCTTCTTCACCGATGGGACCAGCCTCATCAATCGGGTTACCCAGTACGTCCATGATCCGGCCCAGGGTCTTGACCCCGACTGGAACCTGGATGGCTGCACCGGTATTGTTCACGCTCAGGCCCCGCTTGAGACCTTCGGTGGTACCCATGGCGATGGCACGTACGATGCCGTCACCCAGCTGCTGCTGAACTTCCAGAGTCAGGTTGTCGTGCTCCGGAACTTGCAGCGCGTCATACACCTTCGGCACGTCAGCACGCGGGAATTCCACGTCGATGACCGCGCCGATGATTTGAACGATACGTCCGCTACTCATTGTTGGTTCCTCTAAAAGTTTGAAACCCTGTCGTCAAACCGCGGCGGCGCCGCCGACGATTTCCGAAATTTCCTGGGTGATCGCTGCCTGACGGGCCTTGTTGTAGATGAGCTGCAAATTGCTGATGAGCTCACCGGCGTTGTCAGTCGCGCTCTTCATCGCGATCATCCGGGCCGCTTGTTCGCAAGCATTGTTCTCGACCACCGACTGGTACACCTGGGACTCGATGTAACGAGTCAGCAGGCCATCCAGCAGGCCCTGGGCATCCGGCTCATACAGGTAATCCCAGCGTTCCTGGAGTTCGTCGCTTTCCGACGCCACCAGCGGAATCATCTGCTCCACCGTGGGCTGTTGCACCATGGTGTTGATGAAGGTATTGGATACCAGGTACAGACGGTCGATACGGCCTTCGTGATAACCATCAAGCATCACCTTGACGCTGCCGATCAGGTCATTGACCGACGGCGCTTCACCCAGGTGGCTGATGGCGGCCACGACGTTACCGCCGAAGCTGCGGAAGAAGCTGGCGCCCTTGCTACCGATCACGCACAGGTCGGTTTCAACGTTGCGATCACGCCATTCCTTCATGTTTTGAACCAGTGCCTTGAACAGGTTGGTGTTCAAGCCACCGCAGAGACCACGGTCCGTGCTGACCACGATATACCCCACCCGCTTGACTTCACGCTCTTGCATGAACGGGTGGCGGTATTCCGGGTTGGCATTGGCCAGATGACCAATTACCTGACGGATCCGCTCAGCGTAGGGGCGGCTGGCGGCCATGCGCTGCTGTGCCTTGCGCATTTTGCTGACCGCCACCTTTTCCATGGCGCTGGTGATCTTCTGCGTACTTTTAATACTCGCAATCTTGGTGCGAATCTCTTTTGCGCCTGCCATGTCACACCTTTCAGGTTAGCCCTTGGCCGGGTCGCACGAAGCGGGACATGTCGCCATGCCCCGCGCTCGGCTTACCAGCTTTGGGTCGCCTTGAAGTTCTCGATGCCAGACTTGATACCGGCTTCGATCTCGTCGTTGTAATCGCCCTTCTCGTTGATCTTGGCCAGCAGATCGGCCTTGTCACGCTTGAAGTAGGCGAGCATGGCCTTCTCGAAGGCGCCGACCTTGTTGAGTTCGACATCGTTCAGGAAGCCCTTCTCGGCGGCATAGATGCTGATGGCCATTTCGGCGATCGACATCGGCGTATACTGGTCCTGCTTCATCAGCTCGGTAACACGCTGACCGTGCTCGAGCTGCTTGCGGGTCGCTTCGTCCAGATCGGAGGCGAACTGGGCAAAGGCTGCCAGCTCACGGAACTGGGCCAGCGCGGTACGAATACCACCGGACAGCTTCTTGATGATCTTGGTCTGGGCCGCACCACCAACACGCGATACCGAGATACCGGCGTTAACCGCCGGACGGATACCCGAGTTGAACAGGTTGGACTCGAGGAAGATCTGACCGTCGGTGATCGAGATCACGTTGGTCGGAACGAACGCCGATACGTCACCGGCCTGGGTTTCGATGATCGGCAGCGCGGTCAAGGAACCGGTCTGGCCTTTCACTTCACCGTTGGTGAACTTCTCAACGTACTCTTCAGAGACGCGCGAGGCACGCTCGAGCAGACGGCTGTGGAGATAGAACACGTCACCCGGGTAGGCTTCACGGCCCGGCGGACGACGCAGCAGCAGGGAGATCTGGCGGTAAGCCACAGCCTGCTTGGACAGATCATCATAGATGATCAGTGCGTCTTCGCCACGGTCACGGAAGTACTCACCCATGGTGCAGCCGGCGTAGGGCGCCAGGAACTGCAGGGCAGCCGGGTCGGAAGCCGATGCGGCAACTACCACGGTGTGCGCCAGAGCGTCGTGCTCTTCCAGCTTGCGTACCACGTTGGCGATGGTCGACTGCTTCTGACCAACGGCTACGTAGATACATTTGATGCCGGAGCCTTTCTGGTTAATGATCGCATCAACCGCCATGGCGGTCTTACCAGTCTGACGGTCACCGATGATCAGCTCACGCTGGCCACGGCCGATCGGAATCATCGCGTCAACCGACTTGTAACCGGTTTGCACCGGCTGGTCGACCGACTTACGCCAGATCACGCCCGGGGCGACCTTTTCGACCGCGTCGGTAGCCTTGGCATCAATCGCACCCTTACCGTCGATCGGATTGCCCAGCGCGTCAACGACGCGACCCAGCAGTTCCGGACCAACCGGTACTTCAAGGATGCGGCCGGTGCACTGGGCAGTCATGCCCTCGGCCAGGCTCAGGTATTCACCCAGAACCACCGCACCGACAGAGTCCTGCTCCAGGTTCAGCGCCATACCATAGACGCCACCGGGGAACTCGATCATTTCGCCGTACATTACATCGGCCAGGCCATGGATGCGCACGATACCGTCGGAAACGCTGACGATGGTGCCGACATTGCGGGCCTGGGAGCTGACATCGAGTTTCTCGATGCGCTTCTTGATAATTTCGCTAATTTCGGAAGGATTCAGTTGCTGCATGTGCCATGTCCCTCAAATCAGGATTTCAACGCCTCGGCGAGCTTTGCAAGCTTGCCGCGGACCGAACCATCGATGACCAGGTCACCCGCACGTACCAGCACACCGCCGATCAGGGCGGGATTGATGGTGACTTGAGGGGTCACTGTCCGGTCCAACCGCTTGGATAGTGCGGTTGCCAGCGTTTTCAGTTGATCTTCGCTCAGCTCGAAGGCGCTTTCGACTTCGACTGCGACGCTCCGATCGTGCTCCGCCTTGTGTTGCTCATAGAGCTCGGCGATTACCGGGATCAGGGGCAGACGGTCATTTTCGGCCAGGGTCCGGATGAAATTTCCGAACGCCTCGTCGATCTGACCTTCACACACCATGAGCAGGTCCTCGGCCTTGCGCTCACGGGTCAGACCCGGGTTGCGCACTCTATCGGCAAAAACCGCTTCGTTGATCGCAGCGCCAGCCAGAGCCAGCATGCCTGACCAGGCATCCAGCTGATTGGCTGTCGACGCGTGCTCGAAAGCGGCTTTGGCGTAAGGCCGAGCTAGCGTGTTGATAGTAGCCATCGCTCGCCTCGCTTAGAGTTGTGAGGCCAGTTTTTCGACCAGCTCACTGTGGGCCTTGGAATCCACCTCGGACTGCAGGATCTGTTCAGCACCCTTGACTGCCAGAGTGGCAACCTGGGCACGCAGTTGATCCTTGGCGCGATTCACTTCTTGTTCGATTTCGGCTTTGGCGGCCGCAATCAGGCGCTCACCTTCGGAACGTGCCTGCTGCTTGGCTTCCTCAATAATGAGGTTGGCACTCTTGTTGGCTTGCTCGATGATCTGAGTAGCCTGTTCCTTGGTCTCACGCAGGGTCTGGGAAGCTTTTTCCTGAGCGAGGCTCAGGTCACGCTGGGCGCGGCCAGCCGCATCCAGGCCTTCGGCGATTTTTTTCTGGCGTTCGGCCATGGCTGCCGTGATCGGCGGCCAGACGAACTTCATGCAAAACCAGACAAAAATAGCGAAGGCAATCGTTTGACCAAACAGCGTCAGATTAATGTTCACAGCGATTTACCTCGTGCTATTTCGTTGATACCTGGGGTGTGACGATCGATCTGACAGGGCCTGCGCCCTGCCAGTTATCGGAGTCGATCGATCAACCAGCCAGACCAGGGGCAACAACGAAGATCAGGTACATCGCGATACCAACGCCGATCATCGGCACGGCGTCGAGCAGACCGGCCATCAGGAAGGTCTTGGTCTGCAGCTGCGGGCCCAGTTCAGGCTGACGAGCAGTGGACTCCAGCAGCTTGCCGCCCAGCAGGGCGAAGCCGATACCAGTACCCAGAGCGCCCAGACCGATCATGATAGCGGCAGCGATGATTACGAGTTCCATAATTACTCCTAACTAAGTTTCAAGGTTGTAGTGCAAGGTTGTCGTTGGTTGAACAGGTTCTGACTGCGTCAATGGTCCTCATGGGCAGCGCTCAGATACACAATGGTGAGCACCATGAAGATGAAGGCCTGCAGCGGAATGACCAGGATGTGGAAGATCGCCCACGGCACGTTCAGTACCCACTGCAGGTAGAACGGCAGCAGCGCGATCAGGATGAACACCACTTCACCGGCATACATATTGCCGAACAGACGCAGCGCAAGGCTCAGCGGCTTGGTCAGCAGACCGAGAATTTCCAGGAACAGGTTGACCGGAATCAGGGCCCAGTGGTTGAACGGGGTGAAGGACAGCTCCTTCATGAATCCGCCGGTGCCCTTGACCTTGAAGCTGTAGAAAATGATCAGCGCGAACACCCCGATGGACATGCCGAAGGTGGCATTGGGATCGGTGGTCGGAACAATCTTGAAGTAGACGTCATGCGGGTCCATGCCCAGGACGTACTGACCGAACAGCACCGCCAGCTGCGGTATGTAGTCGACCGGAATCCACTTCAGCGAGTTCATCAGCAGGACCCAGACGAAGATGGTCAGGGCCAGCGGGGCGATCAGTGGATTACGGCCGTGGAAGGTATCCTTGACCATGTTCTGCACGAACTCGACAGTCATTTCGACCAGGTTCTGCAGCCCATTGGGGGTATCGACGGTGACGCGGGTAGCAACAAAACGGAACAGCCCAAGGAAGATGATCCCCATCAGGATCGACCAGCCCAGGGTATCCAGGTGGAATGCCATGAAGCCCATGTCAGCGGCTTCACTGCCACTCTTGGCCACGGTCCAGGTAGCTTCCTGCAACACAGAACCATCATAACGCTCATAACCGGCCGGCAGTTTGCCGAAGGTCAGATTCTGCAAATGGTGCTGAATATACTCTACTGATGTACTCGCCATATTCGCCTCAAACGCTAATGCTTTGGAAAGCCTCTGACGATGAGCAATGCGCTGGCACCTACAGCCAGCACCGCGAGGTACCCACCGAACACTGCGGCGACCTCCAGCGGTTTCACGCCCACCCACACCAGCACAAACAGTGCGGCGGTCAAAATCAGTTTGCCTGCCTCGCCGGAATACAGTTCCCGGACGATGGCGCGCGCCGACCGGGCACCGCTATAGCGGTACACCCGGTAGGCAAAATAAGCGTTGGGGACCAGTGCGATCAGCCCTCCCAACAAGCCGGAATAACCGGCAACCGGTCCCTGGAAAAACCACAGGATCGCGGCAACCCCGAGCATAACGAGGCATTGCAGCAGCAACACCGGGAAAGCGGGGAGCCGATGGAAGGGGGTTCTGTTGGGCGTTCTTGCGTCCATTTACCCTAACCTGTGATACGGCCTCTTCCGGGCGCATTCCGGTTGTTTGCTTGCAACAAACTGGTGCATTCACCAGCCAAAACAGCGCGAGGGAGTATAGGTTGAATAACCAGCAGGTTCAACCGAAACCGCCCGAAATCCGGTCGATTTTCGCCGCTATTGCCACCTTGGCAGGTGGGTTCACGACCAAAGTAGCGGCCCGGCTGTCACTTGATGTGCATCAAAACGCCGTCCAGTTCATCCAGTGAACTGTAGCTGATGACCAGCTTGCCTTTGCCCTTGTTGCCGTGCTGAATTTTCACCTCGGCGCCGAGTCGCTCGGACAGATCCAGTTGCAGCCGGTCGATATCCGGATTGCTGCGAACCTGGGCTGACTCACGGCGCGGATTCAGCCATTGGCGAACCAGCGCTTCGGTCTGGCGGACGGTCAACCCCTTGGCCACGACCTGACGGGCGGCCTGAGTTTGCTGCTCCAGGGGCAGGCCGAGCAGAGCCCGGGCATGGCCCATCTCGATATCGCCACGCTCGAGCAGCAGTTTGACGTCATCGGGCAGGGCCATCAGACGCAGTAGATTGGTGACTGTGACTCGCGACTTGCCGACTGCGTTGGCCACTTCCTGCTGGGTCAGCTCGAATTCCTGCTGCAGGCGCTGCAGGGCCATGGCTTCTTCGATCGGATTAAGGTCTTCACGCTGGATGTTCTCGATCAGCGCCATGGCGATCGCGGCTTCGTCCGGAACCTCGCGGATTACCGCCGGAATGGAGTCCAGCCCGGCCAGTTGGGTCGCCCGCCAGCGCCGCTCACCGGCAATGATTTCGTAGCGCTGCCCATCGATCGGCCGCACTACGATCGGCTGCATCACGCCCTGGGCCTTGATCGACTCTGCCAGTTCCTCAAGGGCCTGGGGGTCCATGTCCCGCCGCGGTTGATATTTGCCGCGCTGAATCAGATCGACCGGCAGCTCCTTGAGCTGCTGATCCTGACTGTCTTCCACCGGTTGCCGGGCGGCGTTGGCCTGCCCAAGCAGTGCATCCAGTCCTCGTCCCAAGCCGCGCTTTTTCGCCGCCATGCCTGTGCTGTCCTTCTTCCGGTTAGATTATTCGGTTGCTGCTGCCGCGGCCTTGGCCGCCTGCTTGCTGCGCCGTACCAGTTCACCGGCCAGCGCCAGATACGCCACTGCGCCGCGCGACTGCTTGTCGTAGGCCAGTGCCGGCATGCCGAAACTCGGCGCCTCGGCCAGACGCACATTGCGTGGAATCACGGTCTGATAGAGCTTGTCGCCAAAATGGCTGGAGAGCTGGGCCGACACATCCAGAGTCAGGCTGTTGCGCGGATCGTACATGGTCCGCAGCAGACCTTCGATCTGCAGATTGGGGTTAAGTACCGCGGCAATCCGGCTGATAGTGTCGACCAGCGCCGACAACCCCTCCAGCGCGTAGTATTCGCACTGCATCGGAATAACCACACCATCGGCGGCAACCAGTCCGTTGACCGTCAGCATGTTCAGCGACGGCGGGCAGTCGATCAGGATGAAATCGTATTTGCCCCGGACATTCGTCAAGGCGTAGCGCAGCCGGCTCTCTTTCATCTTGATATCAAGCAGTTCGACTTCGGCAGCGGTCAGGTCGCCGTTGGCCGGCAGCAAGTCATAACCGCCATGTTCGGAACGTTGCAGGGCCTGATCCAGTTCACAGCGGCCGGTCAGCAGTTCGTACACCGAGTTGTCCAGTTCCGCCTTGTCGATCCCGCTGCCCATGGTCGCATTGCCCTGGGGGTCGAGGTCGATCAGCAGCACCTTGCGCTTGGTAGCGGCCAGCGAGGCGGCGAGGTTGATACAGGTGGTAGTCTTGCCGACACCGCCTTTCTGGTTGGCAATAGCCAGTACCTTACCCACTGACACCTCCTATCCGTTATCCGCCGAAGTCACCCGACGCAGTATCAGCAGATGACGGCTGCCCTGGCAACCGGGAACTGACAATTGCGTGCTTTGTTCAACCCGGAAGTCGAGCGGCAGGGCTGCCAGCTCTTCTTCAGGATACTGGCCTTTCATCGCCAGCCAGCGGGTTTTCACCGTTCCCAGATGCCGGGTCAGTGCGACGAAGTCATTGGCCGCGCTGAAGGCCCGCGAGACCACACCATCAAACGGCTGCTTCGGAGCAAAAGCTTCAACCCGGCTGTTGACCACCTCCAGATTGCCCAGCCCCAGCTCGAGCCGAACCTGGGTGAGAAAGCGGGTTTTCTTGCCGTTGCTGTCAAGCAGGGTGAACTGACAGTCCGGACGCATGATCGCCAGGATCACCCCGGGCATGCCACCACCGCTACCCACATCCAGCCAGCGGCCAGGGGTGACGAACGGCAGCACGCTCAGGCTGTCGAGCAGGTGGCGGCTGACCATTTCATCGGGATTACGTACCGCCGTGAGGTTGTAGGCCTTGTTCCACTTGATCAGCAATGCCAGATAGCCGAGCAGCAGCGAGCTCTGCTGAGGGCTGAGGGCGATATCCAGTTGCGCGGCGCCGGCCGCCAGTTCCTGTGCCTTGTCCTGCATCCGCCTTACGCCTCCCGGGCCAGTTGACTGCCACCCAGGGCGTTGCGTTTTTTCAGATGGATCAGCAACAGGCTGACCGCCGCCGGCGTCACGCCGGGAATCCGCGAGGCCTGACCCAAGGTTTCCGGGCGGGCGGCATCGAGCTTGTGCTTGATCTCGTTGGACAGGCCGCTGAGCGCCTGATAGTCGAGGTCAGCCGGCAACCGGGTGGCCTCATGCTGACGCAGACGGTCGATTTCCTCCTGCTGACGCTCGATATAGCCGGCATACTTGGTCTGGATTTCGACCTGTTCGGCCACGGCCGGATCGATGCTCTGCTCACCGGTAGTGTCACACAGGCCAGCGTAGTCGACTTCTGGGCGACGCAGCAGATCCAGCAGGTTGTATTCGCGTGTCAGCGGCACGCCGTAACGGCTGGCAAAGGCTTCGGCCTGGGCACTGCCAGGCTGTACCCAGGTGCTGCGCAAGCGCTGGTTTTCCAGCTCGATGGCTTCGCGCTTGGCGTTGAACGCGGCCCAGCGGGCGTCGTCGATCAGACCCAGGGCACGGCCCTGTTCGGTCAGGCGCAGGTCGGCGTTGTCTTCACGCAGTACCAGACGGTATTCGGCCCGCGAGGTGAACATCCGATAGGGCTCCTGGGTGCCCAAAGTAATCAGGTCGTCGACCAGCACGCCGATGTAGGCTTCGTCACGGCGCGGGCACCAGGCGTCCTGGCCCTGGGCGCGGCGGGCGGCGTTGAGGCCGGCCAGCAACCCCTGGGCGCCGGCCTCTTCGTAACCGGTGGTGCCGTTGATCTGCCCGGCGAAGAACAGCCCGCCGATGACCTTGGTTTCCAGCGAATACTTCAGATCCTGCGGGTTGAAGTAGTCGTATTCGATGGCATACCCCGGACGCAGGATATGGGCATTTTCCATGCCCTTGATCGAGCGCACGAGCTCCAGCTGCACGTCAAACGGCAGCGAGGTGGAAATGCCGTTGGGATACAGCTCATGGGTGGTCAGGCCTTCCGGCTCGATGAACACCTGATGGCTGTTCTTGTCGGCAAAGCGATGAATCTTGTCCTCGATCGACGGGCAGTAGCGCGGGCCAATGCCCTCGATCACCCCGGTGTACATCGGCGAGCGGTCGAGGTTGTTGCGGATGATCTCGTGGGTACGCTCGTTGGTGTGAGTGATCCAGCAGTTGACCTGCTCGGGGTGCTCGTCGACCGAGCCCATGAACGACATGACCGGCAACGGGGTATCGCCGGGCTGCGGGGTCATCTGGGAAAAATCCACACTCTTGCCGTCGATCCGCGGCGGGGTGCCGGTTTTCAGCCGGTCGACCCGCAGCGGCAGTTCGCGCAGGCGCTGGGCCAGGGCAATCGCCGGCGGGTCGCCTGCGCGGCCACCGGAATAGTTGTCCAGACCAATGTGAATGCGCCCGCCAAGGAAGGTACCGGCAGTCAGCACCACGTTGTCGGCGAGAAAGCGCAGGCCCATCTGGGTCACGACACCGCGTACCTGCTCCTGTTCGACGATCAGGTCATCGCAGGCCTGCTGGAAGATCCACAGGTTCGGCTGGTTCTCCAGCATCTGGCGGATCGCCGCCTTGTACAGCACCCGGTCGGCCTGAGCGCGGGTGGCACGCACCGCCGGGCCCTTGCGGCTATTGAGAATCCGGAACTGGATCCCGGCCTGGTCGGTCGCCCGAGCCATGGCACCACCCAGCGCATCGATTTCCTTGACCAGGTGACTCTTGCCAATCCCGCCAATGGCCGGGTTGCAGCTCATCTGTCCCAGGGTTTCGACGTTGTGGCTGAGCAGCAGAGTCTTCACACCCATGCGTGCAGCCGCCAGCGCGGCCTCGGTACCGGCATGGCCGCCACCTACCACGATCACGTCAAAACGACTTGGATAGTCCACCGCTCACCTCATTGCCCGGTTCAGGCTGATTTTGGGAAAAGGGGCTGATTATAGGCCCAGAGCGAAAAAATTGCAGCCAGCGGTTGAACGTTTTTTGATCAACCGGGGTAAGCCAAGAAGGTGAAGGAAATTACATAGAGAAAAGGAAAACATGTTTAAAAACTTAGTTTATATGACTGTATATGATCAGCCCATTTTCTGTGGATAAGCATAAAAAATCCAATATCTTCATTCGGTTAGAGAAAGCATAAGGTTGTTGGCGATAGGGGGACAGACAGGGGTGAATCCTTGGGTAAAGCTGTGGGTAACCAGTTGGCTTATCCACAGGCGGGTTTGCCCTCAGTCCATGCACAGGGTTATCGACCTGGCTCAGGGTGGGTTTTCCACAGGGTTTATTCGACCAATCCGCATCATTTTGGGGCGTTATTAACCTATACAGGCGGGAGGGTTATGGCTATTTGTGCAGTTTGCACAGCTCATTGGTTCAGCCAACGGCGTGAGGGCAACCTAAACTGGCCCGTGGCACAGCCATTGCAAATGCCCAAGGGACTGAACCGTGGCGGGGCGCTGACGCAACCCATGCCCCTTTTAGAATAGGGAGATACCGTGATGACTGATACGCATGTGACTGCAGACCAGGACTACCCCTTGGAGCCTGTGCCGGCTCAGGCCAGAAAAAGCCTGTGGTCGATGGGCTTTGTGCTGCTGGGCTTTACCTTCTTTACCGCCACCATGTGGGCTGGCGGCAGTATTGGCACGGCCTTCGACTTTTCCACCATGTTGTGGATTCTGCTGATCGGCAACCTGTTGCTGGGTTGTTACGCGGCGGTGCTGGGCTATATTGCCGCCCGCTCTGGGTTGAACACCGCCTTGATGAGCCGGTTCGCCTTTGGCGAACTGGGCAGCAAGTTGTCTGATGTGCTTCTTGGTTTCACCCAGATCGGTTGGTATGCCTGGGGGACCGCTACCATGGCCTTGCTGCTGGTCAAGATGACCGGTTTGCCTGAGGGGCTGACCCTGCCGTTGATGGTGTTGTTCGGGTTTGGATTCTGTGTCAGTGCCTTTGTTGGTTACCGGGGCCTGGACCTGCTATCGCGTTTTGCCGTGCCGGCGATGATCATTCTGGTTGCCGTCAGTCTGACGATTGCTGCCTCCGATGCTGGCGGGCTGTCAGGGCTTAGCAGTGTGATCCCCAGTACCGAGATGAGTGTGGCTGCCGCCATTACCCTGGTGTTCGGTACCTTCGTCAGCGGCGGTACCCAGGCTACCAACTGGACCCGGTTCGCCCGTTCGGGCAAGTCCGCGGTACTGGCAACCCTGGCTGCCTTTTTCCTGGGCAATGGCTTGATGACGCTGGTGGGGGCCTTTGGCGCACTGGTCTATCAACAGGCTGATATCGTCGATATTCTGGTGGCCCAGGGGCTGGCAACGCTGGGGATCCTGATGCTGTTTCTCAATCTGTGGACCACGCAGGACAATACCGTCTACAACTTTGCCGTGGCCGGCTGCAATCTGTTGCGTACCGAGCGGCGCAGAACCATTACCCTGGTCGGTGCGGCTATCGGTACTCTGCTGGCGGTGCTGGGGATGTACGCCTGGCTGATTCCCTTTCTGATTCTGCTCGGCACCTTCATTCCGCCGGTCGGTGGGGTAATCATGGCCAATTATTTCGTGTCCTGGCGGGGGCGCTATCCGGAGATTGGCACAGCCCGATTGCCGGCCTTCAATCTGGTCGGGCTGACAGCCTATGCGTTGGGTTCGTTGGTTGCCTATGCTTCAGCCTGGATCGCGCCACTGGTTGGGGTGCTGGTTGCGGCGTTGTCTTATGTCCTGATCGAACTGGCAGTGGCCGGGGTGCGTGAACGTCGTGCCGCGTTGCTGCGCAGTGCCGGATGATGGGTCTGCGCTGTCGTGAAGTGTCGCAGTTGCCTGGCCTAGGGGGGATCCGCCTGCGCGCTGGGGCTGCCGGCAGCGAGCGGCTGGTACGCTGGCCCTATGTTGCCGAGAATCGCTCCTTTGGCCCCTGGATCAAAGGAGGGGAACTGGTATTCATTACCGGGATTGGTCGGCACCACAATCAGAGCAACCTGTTTGAGCTGCTGTATGAGGCGGCGCGTACCGAGATCGCAGGCCTGGTGATTCTGACCGGTGATGTCTATATCGGCCAGTTGCCGCTGGCTTTGTTGCGCCTGGCCGATCAGTTGCAGATGCCGCTGTTGGAGCAGCCATACTCGCTGCCCATGGTGACTGTGACCGAAGCCATCAGCCGGGCAATCGTGCAGCGCGAACAGCAGGCCCGGCGTCTGGCCGAGCAGCAGGCCGGCTCGTTGCTCGAGCGGTTGCAGTTGCGGGTGGGCGAGCCTGAGGAGCGCCTGGCCCTGATCGACCCTTTTATTGGCCAGCATCTGGAGTTGCTGAAACAACTGGCCAGCAGTCTGGAAGCCTGGTTGGCGCACCAGGGCAACCTGACGGCGGCGGCCGATGCCTTAGGTTGTCACCGCAACTCGCTGCGCTATCGGCTGGACAAGCTGTTTACCCTGACCGGGCTTGAGCCCGGCAATATCGATGATATCTACACCCTGACGCTGGCTCTGGCTCTGCTGCGCGAGCCGGCGTCACCACGCCTGAATCTGGAGACCCCGCATGACCCCGCATCTTGAAGCCATCGTCAATGCCCGTCTGGTTGGTGCCGACGGCCTGTATACCCTGCGCATGGCCTCCGGCCGTTTCAGCGCCATCGAATCCCAGGTTGGCGAGCTGAACGCCAGTGCAGAGCAACTGGACGCCAGGGGCAATCTGGTCAGTGCGCCCTTTGTTGAGCCGCATATTCATCTGGATGCGGCGCTGACCGCTGGTGAGCCGCGCTGGAACCGCAGTGGTACGCTGTTCGAAGGTATCGAATGCTGGGCTGAGCGCAAGGCGCTGCTCAGCCGTGAGGACGTGATAGGGCGTGCCGAGCAGACCCTCAAACTGTTCGCTGCGCATGGCATTCAGTATGTACGCACCCATGTCGATGTCACCGACCCGCAACTGACGGCCCTACAGGCCATGGTCGAGGTGCGCGAGCGCGTCCGGGATTTCGTCGATCTGCAGATTGTGGCCTTTCCCCAGGAAGGCATTCTGTCCTTTCCCAAGGGCCCGGAACTGATGAGCCGTGCGCTGGAGCTGGGCGCCGATGTGATCGGTGGAATCCCGCACTTCGAGTTTACCCGTGATTATGGGGTCGAGTCGGTCAAGCTGTTGATGGATTTGGCCCAGGCCCACGATTGTCTGGTAGATGTGCACTGCGACGAAATCGACGACCCGCAATCGCGCTTTCTCGAAGTGCTGGCAGCCGAAGCCCTGAGCCGTGATTACGGTAGCCGGGTCACCGCCAGCCACACCTGCGCCATGCACTCCTATGACCAGGCCTATTGCAGCCGCCTATTCCGCCTGCTGCAGAAGGCCGGGTTGCGGTTTGTCGCGCTGCCGACCGAGAACCTGCATCTGCAAGGACGCTTCGATGGTTATCCAAAGCGCCGGGGCATCACCCGGGTGCCGGAGCTGCTGGATGCCGGACTCAAGGTCTGCTTTGGCCAGGACTCGATCCGCGACCCCTGGTACCCGATGGGCAATGGCAACCTGCTGCGCACTCTGGATGTTGGTCTGCATGCCTGTCACATGCTGGGCATAGAACGAATCGAAAGCGCGCTTGAGCTGGTGACCGATAACGGCGCAGCGGCGCTTAACCTGAGTGACTATGGCATTGCCGTTGGCCGGCCGGCCCGTTGCATGGTGCTCCATGGCCACAACCCCTACCAGGTGCTGCTCAACCAGTCGCCGGTGCTGGCCTCGGTGCGTGATGGTCGCTGCCTGGTTCAGCGGCAGATCAGCCAGCCGGCAGTGGCTGGTTGGGAGTAAGGCTTACTTGCCAATACAGAAACTGGAAAAAATCCGCCCCAGCAGATCATCGGCACTGAACTGGCCGGTGATCTCGCCCAGTGCCTGTTGCGCCATGCGCAGGTCTTCAGCCAGCAGTTCGCCGGCGCCCAGGACGGTCAGTTGCTGGTGGCCATGGCTGAGGAATTCGGCCGCCTGTTCCAGTGCCTGCAGGTGTCGGCGGCGGGCGCTGAACAAGCTTTCGGCGGTCTGCTCAAAGCCCATGCAGCTTTTCAGGTGCTCGCGCAGCAACTCGATCCCTTCGCCGTTGCGGGCGCTCAGACGCAGGCTTACGCTACCGTCATCGGCGCTCTGCAGGCCAACCGGTTCACCGCTGATATCCACCTTGTTGTAGATCAGGGTGATTTTCGCCGGGTCCGGGTGCTGGTCAAGAAACTCCGGCCACAGACTGTCCGGGTTGCCGGCTTCCGGCTGACTGGCATCGACCACCAGCAGAATGCGGTCGGCTTCGGCAATCGCGTTCATCGCCCGTTCCACCCCGATCCGCTCGACAACATCATCAGTGGCGCGCAGGCCGGCAGTATCAATGATATGTAGCGGCATGCCGTCAATGTGGATATGTTCACGCAGGATGTCGCGGGTGGTGCCGGCTATGTCGGTGACAATCGCGCTGTCCTTGCCGGCCAGGGCATTGAGCAAGCTGGACTTGCCGGCATTGGGTCGACCGGCGATCACTACAGTCATGCCATCGCGCAGCAAGGCTCCCTGCCCGGCTTCGCGCTGGACCTGGGTCAGTTGGTTCTGGATCGCGTGTAGCTGGCCGAGTACGTGACCATCGGCGAGAAAATCGATTTCCTCTTCGGGAAAGTCGATCGCCGCCTCGACATAGATGCGCAACTGGATCAGTGCTTCGGTCAGCTCATCTACCCGCCGGGAGAAGGCCCCCTGCAGCGATTGCACGGCATTGCGCGCGGCTTGCTCGGAGCTGGCTTCGATCAGATCGGCGATGGCTTCGGCCTGGGCCAGGTCAAGCTTGTCGTTGAGAAAGGCCCGTTCACTGAACTCGCCCGGGCGGGCCAGCCGCGCGCCACAATCCAGGCAGGCCTTGAGCAGCATATCCATGACCACCGGGCCACCGTGGCCATGCAGCTCCAGCACATCTTCGCCGGTAAATGAGTGTGGCCCGGGAAAGAACAGGGTCAGCCCCTGATCGAGCACCAGGTCCTGATGCCAGAACGGGCCGTAGTGGGCATAGCGGGGTTTGGGCTCGATCCGGCTGAGTTGCCGGGCGACCGTAAGTGCCGCCGGGCCGGACAGGCGGATGATGCCGACGCCGCCCTGCCCCGGCGGAGTGGCGATGGCGGCAATGGTATCGGCATGGTAACGGCTCATGGCATCCTCTGTGCGACTCAAAGCAAAACGCCCCGGGATCGGGGCGTTTGCGTGGCGCGGGGTTCAGCTTCAGGCCTTCTCGGCCGCCCCCTCGATCTGCCGGGTAATGTACCACTGTTGCGCGATCGACAGGATGTTGTTGACCACCCAGTACAGCACCAGACCGGCCGGGAACCAGAGGAAGAAGAAGGTGAAGATGATCGGCAGCATCTTCATCACCTTGGCCTGCATCGGATCCGGCGGAGTCGGATTGAGCAACTGCTGGATGTACATGGTCACACCCATCAGGATCGGCAGGATGAAGTAGGGGTCCTTCAGCGACAGATCACCAATCCAGCCCAGCCACTCGGCCTGACGCATTTCCACGCTTTCCATCAGTACCCAGTACAGGGCGATGAACACCGGCATCTGCACCAGAATCGGCAAACAGCCACCCAGCGGGTTGATCTTTTCCTTCTTGTACAGCTCCATCATCGCCTGGGACATTTTCTGCCGGTCATCGCCATGCTGCTCGCGCAGCGCCTGCAGCTTCGGCGACACCCGGCGCATGTTGGCCATCGAACGGTAACTGGTGGCTGACAGCGGGAAGAACACCAGTTTGATCAGAATGGTCAGCAGGATAATGCTCCAGCCCCAGTTGCCGACGAAGCCATGGATGATGCTCAGCACCCAGAACAGCGGCTGGGCAATCCACCACAGGAAGCCATAGTCGACGGTCAGTTCCAGGCCCTGGGAAATTTCCCCCAGGCGGTCCTGGATTTTCGGGCCGGCGTAGAAATCGGCTTTCAGGCTGGCTTGCTCGCCTGCGGCAATACTGGTGGCCGGGCTGATAAAGCCGATGATGTAGTTGCCCTGGCTATCCTTGCGGGTCTGGTAGACATTGTTCTGCTCAGCACTGGGAATCCAGGCGCTGACAAAGTAGTGCTGCAGCCAGGCTGCCCAGCCGCCGGTAACGGTTTCGCTCAGCCGCGACTTGTCCATGTCCTTGAAGCTGACTTTGGTATAGGAACGGTCAGCACTCCAATAGGCTCCGCCCAGGTAGGTGGCCATGCCGGTGGCACCGGTGCTGGAGGGATCACCACTCTGGTCACGCTTGATCTGACCGTAGAGGTTGCCGGTCCAGGTTGCATCGCTCTGGTTGTCGATCAGGTATTCGACGCCGACCAGATAGTCGCCACGGGTGAAGGTGAAGCGCTTGATGTAGCTGACCTCACCCTCTTGATAGTTGAGGTCAACCACCAGGGTTTCGGCGTCGCCCAGTTCGTACTGGGTCTGGGCACTGCTGAACTGCGGTCGGCCAGAGGCACGGGCGTCCAGGCCGTTGGGGCCAATCAGGCCACTCTGGGCGACATAGGTGCGGGCACTGCTCTGCTCCAGCAATTGGAACGGCAGGTCGGGCCGGTCCTTGCGCTGCGGGTATTGCGGCAAGGCCACGGCGACGATATCACCGCCGCGCGGGTCGATGCTGACCAGCATGCTGTCGGTGCGTACCTGGATCAATTCGTTGCTGGTGGCTACAGGCACTGCCGGGGTGCTGGGCACTTCGTTGGCGGAGGGCTCGATGACTTCGGGTACGTCGCCATCAACCTGAGCCGTGGCCAGATCCGGCAGGTCGTTGCCCTGCAGCGGGCTGGTAGCGGCTTCGGCCGGCGGCAGTTCGGGTTGACCGTAGTCCTTGTTCCACTGCAAAACCATGAGGTAGGTGATCACGAGCAAGGCAGCAATAAGGATATTTCGTTGCATGTTCATGGTTTGTTGGCCATCTGGGAAGAAGGGTTGTCAGACGCTGGTGGAACAGGATCGTAGCCACCGGGATTCCAGGGGTGGCAACGGCTCAGGCGACGGGCGCTGAGCAGACTGCCCTTGAGCAAGCCATGTTGTTCGATGGCTTCCTGGGCATAACAGGAGCAGCTTGGGTAGAAACGGCAATGATTGGCCATCAGCGGACTGATAGCGTAGCGGTAAACCTTGATCAGTCCGAGCGCGACTCTACGCATGGGATGACGGGGGTCCAGATTCGCGAGTTCGTTTGTGCTTGTCAGCCGATTTGATCAGTCGGCGCCACATGTCCCGAAACAGGGCGTGCAGCGCCTGACTGTCAAGGTCGCCCAGGCCGCGGCGGGCCAGAACGACAATATCCAGATTGCCCAGTTCAGCACGGTGATGCCTGAAGGACTCACGTGCCACGCGTTTGACCTTGTTAC
Source organism: Pseudomonas jilinensis (assembly GCF_003586265.1). Lineage (NCBI taxonomy): Bacteria > Pseudomonadati > Pseudomonadota > Gammaproteobacteria > Pseudomonadales > Pseudomonadaceae > Pseudomonas > Pseudomonas jilinensis. Next base: position 156,804 of record NZ_QJSA01000010.1, read on the forward strand.
GGTCTACGGCACGCCGGACATTTTTTTTGGCTATGACCAAACCCAGCCGTGCATGCTCTTGCTCATTGAATCGAGCGAGCAACAACAGACTGGGTCCTGAGGCTTTGCAGGTGGCTCCATCGAAAACGGCCTTGAACTGGCCAGGCGTCAATAACCTGTATTCAGGGCCAAACCCGAGATCCACCTGGATAACCGGGTCTTAGGCTGACAGACGCTTGCGGCCTTTGGCACGACGACGGGCCAGAACCTGGCGACCGTTTTTGGTGGCCATACGAGCACGGAAACCGTGGTTACGCTTGCGCTTCAAAACGCTGGGTTGGAAAGTTCTTTTCATCTTCAGATACCTGAGTGGTTCAACAAGAGCCAATGAGCCCTTTCAAGGGACCGGCAATTCTAGAGAATTCGCCCGCCCAGGTCAATTTCATTCGGTGGTTGTGAGTAAAGAAAAAGAATAGAAAATCTATGTGTTTAAAAGATGAATATAAATATTGTTCTTAGTAGCTGCTAGAACTGTGGATAGATTGCCCTGGCTCAGGGGGGATGCAGGTTTAGGGCAAGGGATAAGGTTGTTGATAGGGTGTTGGGGCACGGGTTGGATGCTTGTGACTGTTCTGTGGATAAATGCGACTGATATCCACAGGGCGGTTTTGTGCACAACCCTTCAAGGAAATTGGCACAGGCTTGATCAAGGGTTTTCCACAGGGTTTAAGAGCCCCGTATTTCGTGGTTCACAGATGCATTGAACGATTATCGAAGTGGTGTTGCGACGCTCTGGCCCAATTACAGTAAATGCTTGATTGGTGTGGATAAGTCGGAGGTGAACCGCTAGAATGGGTGGCTTGTCAGGACGAGAAACGCCGCACACGATGTGCCGCCTCCGTCTCCCAGAAACGTGTTGTATAAGGTCAAGTACCGGGGGATATTGTGTCTGTTGCACTCTGGCAGCAATGCATCGACTTCTTGCGTGATGAGCTACCATCTCAACAGTTCAATACCTGGATTCGCCCTCTGCAGGTTGATGGGGATCAGACCGAGCTGCGTTTGTACGCGCCCAACCGTTTCGTGCTGGACTGGGTCAATGACAAGTACCTGAATCGTATTCAGGAGTTGCTCGATGATTTGTCCCAGGGCCAGGCCCCATTGGTTTCATTGCTGATTGGCAGTCGCAGGAGCGCGGCGGCGGTCCAGGCCCCTGTCAGGACTCAACCAGCGCCAGTGCCCGCGGCCACACCGGCCCCCAGCGCCCCAGCCCCGGAACGGATAGCTGAACCAGTGCGCCCTCGGGCCCAGGTCAGTGCCCAGGGCTTTGAGCCAGAAGGCGCACCATTGTCCGATGCCGAAGTGGCCACGCCCTTGCCTGGTCAGGCCAGTGACAACTCCGCGCCGGCTTTGATCAAGCACACCAGTTACCTGAACCGCAGCTTCACGTTCGAAAACTTTGTCGAGGGTAAGTCGAACCAACTGGCTCGGGCGGCAGCCTGGCAGGTCGCCGATAACCCCAAGCATGGTTACAACCCGTTGTTCCTGTATGGCGGGGTGGGCCTGGGTAAAACCCACTTGATGCATGCGGTTGGCAACCACCTGTTGAAAAAGAACCCGGCAGCCAAGATCGTCTACCTGCATTCTGAGCGCTTCGTGGCAGATATGGTCAAGGCGCTGCAGATGAATGCGATCAATGACTTCAAGCGCTACTACCGTTCGGTCGATGCCCTGCTGATCGACGACATTCAGTTTTTCGCTAAGAAGGAACGCTCGCAGGAAGAGTTCTTTCATACCTTCAATGCTCTGCTTGAAGGTGGGCAGCAAGTGATTTTGACCAGTGACCGTTATCCCAAGGAAATTGACGGCCTGGAAGAGCGGCTAAAGTCGCGTTTCGGCTGGGGCCTGACGGTAGCGGTTGAGCCGCCGGAGCTGGAAACCCGGGTCGCTATTCTGATGAAGAAGGCCGAGCAGTCGCGGATCGATCTGCCGCATGATGCCGCCTTCTTCATTGCCCAGCGCATTCGCTCGAATGTCCGCGAACTGGAAGGTGCGCTCAAGCGGGTGATTGCCAGTGCCCATTTCATGGGGCGCGATATCACCATCGAGCTGATTCGTGAGTCGCTCAAGGATTTGCTGGCGCTGCAGGACAAGCTGGTGAGTATCGACAATATCCAGCGCACTGTGGCTGAGTACTACAAGATCAAGATCGCCGATATTCTCTCCAAGCGCCGTTCGCGCTCGGTGGCGCGGCCGCGTCAGGTAGCCATGGCTCTGTCCAAGGAACTGACCAACCACAGCCTGCCGGAAATCGGTGATGCTTTTGGTGGGCGGGATCACACCACTGTGCTGCACGCCACGCGCAAGATTGCCGAGCTGCGTGAAACCGATGCTGATATCCGCGAAGATTACAAGAACTTGCTGAGGACGCTGACCACCTGAGGTCACGTCGGCAACCTGCTAACCTGCACGAGGTCGAAGGAAGACTATGCAATTCACCATCCCGCGCGAAGCCCTGTTGAAGCCCCTGCAACTGGTGGCCGGTGTTGTCGAACGCAGACAGACCCTGCCCGTGTTGTCCAATGTTTTGCTGGTGGTTGACGGCAATACCCTGTCGATGACCGGGACCGATCTGGAAGTCGAACTGGTTGGCCGCATCAATCTGGAAGAGGCAGCAGTCGACGGCGAAATCACCGTGCCGGCGCGCAAGCTGATGGATATCTGCAAGTCGCTACCTGATGACTCTGTACTGACTCTTAAGGTTGAAGACAACAAGGCCCTGATCAAGGCCGGGCGCAGCCGCTTTACCCTGGCTACCCTGCCTGCCAGCGATTTCCCCAATGTTGAAGACGGCCCGGGGGCCATGAGCTTTGCCATTGGTCAAAGCAAACTGCGTCGGCTGATTGAGCGGACCAGTTTCGCCATGGCCCAGCAGGACGTGCGTTATTACCTCAACGGCATGTTGCTGGAAATCAACAAGGGCCAACTGCGCGCAGTAGCAACTGATGGTCACCGGATGGCCATGTGTACTGTCGATGCTGGTATCGACTACCAGGAACGTTATCAACTGATCGTTCCGCGCAAGGGGATTCTTGAACTGGCGCGGCTGCTCGGTGAGGCTGACGATCTGGTCAATATCGTGTTGGGTACCCATCATATCCGCGCCACTACCGGCGACTTCACTTTCACCTCGAAGCTGGTCGATGGCAAATTCCCTGATTACGAGCGGGTCCTGCCGCGCGGTGGCGACAAGATTATCCTGGCTGATCGCCAGACGCTGCGTAATGCTTTCAGCCGTACGGCGATTCTGTCCAACGAAAAGTACCGTGGTATTCGTCTGATGCTCAGCGAAGCGCAGCTGAAAATCCAGGCCAACAACCCGGAGCAGGAAGAGGCTGAAGAAGATATCGTGGTCGACTACAGCGGTAATTCGCTGGAGATCGGTTTCAACGTCAGCTACCTGCTGGACGTAATGAACGTCCTGAGCAACGAGCAGATCAAGATGATCCTGTCCGATGCCAATAGCAGTGCCCTGATCCAGGAGTCCGAGTCTGACGACAGCCTCTACGTTGTCATGCCTATGCGTCTCTGAACGCTCGATGCCATTAAAGCGTCTGTCAGTCACCGCGGTGCGTAATCTGCACCCGGTGACTCTCCATCCCTCCCCACGCATCAACATCATTTCCGGCGCCAACGGCAGCGGCAAAACCAGTTTGCTCGAAGCCATTCATATTTTGGGCCTGGCCCGTTCGTTCCGCAGTACTCGCCTCAATCCAGTGATTCAGTATGAACAGCAACAGTGCACGGTTTTTGCTGACCTGAATTTGCATGCCGGTGCTCAACGCTCGATGGGCATTACCCGGGGCAAAGAGGCGGATTATCAGATTCGGATTGATGGCCAGAGCGTGCGCAGCACGGCGCAATTGGCCGAAACCCTGCCACTGCAGTTGATTAACCCCGAGAGTTTTCGTTTGCTTGAGGGAGCACCGAAGCAGCGCCGGCAATTTCTTGATTGGGGTGTGTTCCACGTGGAACATCAATTTCTGCCCAGTTGGCAGCGACTGCAAAAAAGCCTCAAGCAACGGAATTCACTGCTGCGTCGTGGTAGAATGGAACGTTCCATGCTCGCCCCGTGGGAAACCGAGCTGGTACAAATGGGGGAACGCATTGACCACTATCGGCGCGGCTATATACAGCAGCTCAAGCCCGAGTTTGAAACGGTGCTGGGTCAGTTGATAACCCTTGATGAACTCAGCCTGAGCTATTACCGCGGCTGGGACAAAGAGCGTGGGCTGGCTGAAGTGCTTGATCAGCAGTTCGAGCGAGATTGTCAATTGGGCCATACCCAGTCCGGGCCGCAGCGTGCTGACCTGCGTTTGCGAGTACGCGGTATGAATGCTGTCGACGTATTGTCCCGTGGCCAGCAGAAGCTGGTGGTATGCGCCTTGAAAATCGCCCAAGGGCATTTGCTCAAGGCCAGTGGACGGCAACAGGACTGTGTTTTCCTGGTCGATGACCTGCCCTCTGAACTGGATGGCCGGCACCGCGAAGCTCTGTGTCGCCTGCTTGAAGGATTGAATTGCCAAGTGTTCATTAGCTGTGTTGAGGCTGAGCAGTTGGCTGGTAGCTGGAAAACTGAAACACCGGTGTCCATGTTCCACGTGGAACATGGCCGAATTGTGCAGACTGGTTAATGTCTGGAGTGACGAAATGACCGACAACAATGCCTATGATTCATCCAGTATCAAGGTCTTGAAGGGCCTGGATGCGGTCCGTAAACGCCCCGGTATGTATATCGGTGATACGGATGATGGTACCGGCCTGCACCATATGGTGTTCGAAGTGGTCGATAACTCCATTGACGAGGCACTCGCCGGCCACTGTAGCGACATCGATATCATCATTCATACCGACGAATCGATCACTGTACGCGACAACGGCCGTGGTATTCCTGTGGATATCCACGAGGAAGGAGTGTCTGCTGCTGAAGTGATCATGACCGTCCTGCATGCCGGCGGTAAGTTTGACGACAACAGCTACAAGGTATCCGGCGGTTTGCACGGTGTCGGGGTCTCGGTAGTCAACGCCCTGTCAGAGGTGCTTACCCTGACCATTCGTCGCCAGGGCAAGGTCTGGGAGCAGGAGTACCGTCATGGCGTCCCTCAGGAGCCGCTGAAGGCCGTAGGCGACACCGAGACCACCGGCACCCAGATCCATTTCAAGCCCTCGGCCGAGACCTTCAGCAGTATCAGTTTCAGCTGGGATATTCTCGCCAAACGCTTGCGCGAGCTGTCGTTCCTCAATTCCGGGGTCGGCATCAACCTGCGAGATGAGCGCAGTGGCAAGGTTGAAACCTTCAAGTACGAAGGTGGTTTGCGGGCCTTTGTCGAATACCTGAACCAGAACAAGAGTGCGGTCAACAGCGTGTTCCACTTCGACCTCCAGCGTGAGGATGGAATCGGTGTTGAGGTGGCGCTGCAGTGGAACGACAGCTTCAACGAAAACATCCTGTGTTTCACCAACAACATTCCCCAACGCGATGGCGGCACCCACCTGGCCGGTTTCCGCAGCGCCCTGACCCGCTCGCTGAACGCCTATATCGAGCAGGAAGGGTTGTTGAAGAAGATGAAAGTCAACACCTCCGGTGATGACGCCCGTGAAGGCCTGACCGCGATCATTTCGGTCAAGGTGCCGGATCCCAAGTTCTCCTCGCAAACCAAGGACAAGCTGGTCTCGTCTGAGGTGAAGACTGCGGTCGAGCAGGAAATGAACAAATATTTCGCCGATTATCTGCTGGAAAGCCCCGGTGAGGCCAAGGCAGTGGTTGGTAAGATGATTGATGCCGCTCGCGCCCGTGAAGCGGCACGCAAGGCCCGGGAAATGACCCGGCGCAAGGGTGCACTGGATATTGCCGGGTTGCCGGGCAAACTGGCTGACTGTCAGGAAAAGGATCCTGCCCTGTCCGAACTCTACATAGTGGAGGGTGACTCTGCGGGTGGCTCGGCGAAACAGGGCCGCAACCGCAGAACCCAGGCCATTCTTCCGCTCAAGGGCAAGATCCTCAACGTCGAGAAGGCCCGCTTCGACAAGATGTTGTCCTCGGCTGAGGTCGGCACGCTGATCACCGCCCTGGGCTGCGGTATCGGTCGGGAAGAATTCAATATCGACAAGCTGCGTTACCACAACATCATCATCATGACCGATGCTGACGTCGACGGTTCGCACATTCGTACCCTGCTGCTGACCTTCTTCTTCCGGCAGATGCCGGAACTGATCGAAAAGGGTTACATCTATATTGCCCAGCCGCCGCTGTACAAGATCAAGAAAGGCAAGCAGGAGCAGTACCTGAAGGATGATGAGGCGCTGGAAGAGTATCTGACCCAGTCGGCACTGGAAGACTCTTACCTGTTCGTCAACGAACATGCCCCGGGTATTACCGGTGAAGGTCTGGAAAAAATCGTGCAGGAATTCCGCTCGGTAATGAAGACCCTCAAGCGCCTGTCGCGCCTGTATCCGGAAGAGTTGATGGAGCACTTCATCTACCTGCCGCGTCTGAGTCTGGACAACCTGGCCGACAAGCCGTTCATGGAAAACTGGCTGGTTGGCTTCGAACAGCGGGTCAAACAGGGTGAGAAATCGGGTCAGGAATACCGGGTCAACCTGCGTGAAGACCGCGAGCGGCATTTGTGGTTGCCGGAAGTCGAGTCGATCAGTCACGGTCTGTCGAGCTACTTCACCTTCAACCGCGACCTGTTTGCCAGTAACGATTACCGGACCATGGCCGAGCTGGGTGAAAAGCTGCAAAGCCTGCTCGAAGACGGCGCCTATATTCAGCGCGGCGAGAAGAAGAGGCTGATCAGCACCTTCAAGGAAGCGCTGGAGTGGATGATGAATGAGACTGCACGCCGGCACAGCATTCAGCGCTATAAGGGGCTGGGTGAGATGAACCCCGAGCAGTTGTGGGAGACCACCATGGATCCGCAAAGCCGACGGATGCTGCGGGTCAATATCGAGGATGCTATTGCTGCCGACCAGATCTTCAACACCCTGATGGGTGATCACGTCGAGCCGCGTCGCGAGTTCATCGAAAGCAATGCCCTGGCGGTATCCAACCTCGACGTCTGATTCGGAGGCCCTGAGATGAGCGTGGTGAGCTTTAAGCTGTTGGGCGCTGCGGCACTGGCGCTGGTGCTGGCCGGCTGCTCCAAGGGGCCTTCAAGTGCGGATGTTGAGGCCTTGATCAGGGCCGAAAGTGAGAATATCACCCAGCAAATGGAAGCGCTGGGTGGGGCCTTTGGCGGTGATCTGGCACGGGCGATCACCCCTGAAGTGCACAGTGTTCATGTAATCGGCTGCGAGGAAGTACGCCAGAACGTATATCGCTGTGATCTGGAAATCGACGCTACGCGGCCGATGATCGGGCGCAAGAGCGAGGTCACGCAGATGGAGTTTGTCCGGCTTAAGGATGGCCGTTGGTCGATTCTCAACTGAGTGTGGTAAACGCTTAAGGAAGTACTGATTAATTGCACGTAAGCCCGGTTGCCCGGTTGGCGCTGACCTGTTCTGGACTGTCGATGCCCTGGACGGGCATCGTCAAGCCCCCAGGGATGGGTTCACGGCGTGTCCAGAACAGGTCAGCGACAATTGGGCTAACGCTGAACGGATATAATCAGTGCTTCCTTAACGAAAGTCTTCAGTCAGGTCACTATCAAACCCTGCCGCGTCGCTGGTCGGCTCAGCCGGTGCTGCTGACTCGCTATTGTCCTTGGCCTGGTCTTCCAGCTTGGCGCGTAGCATCAGGTCGTTGCGTGAATCGGCCAGGCGCAGGGCTTCCTTGAGAGTAATTTCCCGGGCCTTGAGCAGTCGGAACAGATGTTGATCGTAGGTCTGCAGAGCCTTGTCATCGGTACCGCGACTCATCACTGCCTTGATATCGTGAAGCTCATCGCGGGCGATCAGGTTGACGATATAGGGTGTGCGCAAGAGCATTTCAACAACCGGCAATCGCTGCTTTTTTACGCCATTTGCCAGGCGTTGGCCGATAATAGCCACCATATTCATGGAGATGTCATTGAGTACCTGAGCCCGCGCCTCTTCCGGAAACAGGTTGGCGATGCGCTCCACTGCCTGCACGGTATTGGTTGCATGCAGAGTGGCCAGTACCAGGTGCCCGGTTTCACTGTAATGTAGGGCATGCTGCATGGTTTCCCGGTCGCGAATTTCACCAATCATGATCACGTCTGGGGATTCACGCAGGACATTGTGCAGCGCGGCCTTGAAACTGTGGGTGTCCAGGCCGACCTCGCGCTGATCGACGATCGAGCATTGATGGTGATGCAGAAACTCGATCGGATCCTCAATGCAGACAATATGACCCGAGCGGCAGCGGTTGCGGTAATCGATCATCGCTGCCAGGGTTGTTGATTTTCCGCACCCGGTGGCCCCGGTTACCAGAATCAGACCACGATCAAGCAGTGACAGTTTTTCCAGCACCCGCGGTAGCCCAAGTTCGGCAAAGCTGGCGATCCGGTCACTGATAAAGCGCACGACCATGGTCACTTCACCGCGCTGCCAGTAAACGTTGACCCGAAAGCGCCCTACCCCGGCAATCCCCAGGGCAAGGTTCATTTCCAGCTGGGTTTCAAATTCCTCGATCTGCTTGGCGCTCATCAGGGCGTAAGCCAGGGTTTTGACCTGCCCTTTCTCCAGTACCTGAGTCTCGTTAAGGCGGACGAACTCACCTTCGCGCTTGAGCGTGACCGGTGCCCCCACGCTGAAAAACAGGTCAGAACCCTGTTGCTCGGCCAGCGTACGCAAGTAGTCGTGAATATCCATATCCGTTCCTTGTCAGTGCCCGGAACTGCCCGGGTTGATGGCGCTCAGGGCCTGATTGACCCAGGCCTCGGCCTCGCGATTGACCTCAATGATGGCGCGCGGGTCTGAACCCTTGGGATAGATCGCAGGGCCGATCATGACCTTGATGGTACCAGGGTGTTTGTTCCAGCCATGCCGGGGCCAGTGTTCACCGGCATTGTGGGCAACCGGTACCACGGGTACCTGAGTGCTGACCGCCAGGGCCGCGCCGCCACGGCTGAACTTGATTGGAGTACCGGGGGCTTTGCGGGTACCTTCGGGAAATACCAGAATCCACATTCCGTCACGCAGGCGCTGGCCGCCGATGCGGGTCAGTTGCTGGAGCGAATCGCGGGCCTTGCTGCGATCGATGGCGATCGGTTTCATTAAGGCCAGAGCCCAGCCGAAGAAGGGTACATACAGCAGTTCCTTTTTCAGCAGTTGGCTCTGCGGACGGAAGATCTGCTGCAGGAAAAAGGTTTCCCAGGTGCTCTGATGGTTGGCCAGAATGACCCCGGCCTGGTCCGGAATATTTTCCAGACCGCTGACTTCATAGCGAATGCCAACCATGACCTTGCATAGCCAGATGGCGAAACGGGTCCAGCATTCGACCACCAGGCCGAAGCGCCAGCGGAACGGCAACAGCGGTGCCAGCACAAGCATCAGGATGCTCCACAGGCAGGCGCTGGAGGCCAGCAACAGGTAGAACAGGGTGATCCGCAGAGGCATGAGCAGGCGCATGTCAGGGTTCCAGCAATGAGTCGACCACAGCGGCCAGGTTGTCAAAAATCAGTGTGCCGGTGGGCAACGCCTGATTGGCGGTTTTGTTGCCCTTGCCGGTGCGTACCAGATAGGGTTTGCAACCGACGGCAACGCCGGCCTCCAGATCACGCAGGCTGTCGCCTACAGTGGGTACTCCTGAGAGACTGTCCAGGCCAAAGTAATCGGCAATCTGGCGGTACAACCCGGGACGTGGCTTGCGGCAGTCACAGCCGTCGTCAGGGCCGTGTGGGCAGTAACGAATCAGCTCGACCTGACCGCCCTGCTCGGCCACCAGTTCGGCCAGTCTGGCGTGCATGGCTTCGAGTATTTCCTGGGTGAAATAACCGCGTGCCAGACCTGACTGGTTGGTGGCCACAGCAATGCGCCAGCCAGCCTTGCTGAGGCGGGCCATGGCCTCGATCGATCCTGGCAGCGGAATCCACTCGTCGAGTGACTTGATGTAGGCGTCGGAGTCTTCGTTGATGACGCCGTCACGGTCGAGGATGATCAGTTTCACGTCAGTATTCCCAGATAAACCCAGTGCCAGCCCCGATAAGCCTCTGACTAACCTGCCGTTGGGCTGGTTGGTTAGAGGCTTCATGGCCTGTATCGGTGCCAGAGCATCAACCCAGCAGTGAAATATCCGCCACGCCCAGGAACAGTCCACGCAGCCGCGCCAGCAGAGCGTAGCGGTTGGCGCGCACGGCCGGGTCTTCGGCGTTGACCAGTACCTGATCGAAGAACGCATCAACCGGGGTCCGCAGGCTGGCCAGCTGCTCCAGGCTGCGCTGGTAATCGCGGCTGGCGGCCAGCGGAGCGTTGTCCTGCTCGGCACTGTCGATGGCGCTGGCCAGGGCCTGTTCGGCGGCGTCCCGCAGCAGGCTGGTGTTGACCACGGTGCTGACTTCACCCTCGGCCTTGGCCAGAATGTTTGACACCCGCTTGTTGGCGGCGGCCAGGGCGTCAGCTTCGGGCAGCCGGCGGAAGGCCTGCACCGCCTGCACGCGCTGATCGAAGTCCAGCGGTGAGGCCGGGTTCAGCGCCCGTACCGACTGGTATACGGCAACGTCGATGCCTTCGTCCTCGTAACGGGCGCGCAGGCGGTCGAAGATGAAGTCCTGAACCTGAGCCAGTAGCCCCTCGGCCTTGATCTTGTCGCCATACTGGGCGATCGCGCTGGTCAGGGCGCTGGTCAAATCCAGCTCCAGGCGCTTGTCGATCAGAATCCGCAGCACGCCCAGCGCAGCGCGGCGCAGGGCATAGGGGTCCTTGCTGCCGGTCGGCAGCATGCCGATGCCGAAAATGCCAACCAGGGTGTCGAGCTTGTCGGCCAGCGCCACGGCGGCACCAGTCAAAGTGCTAGGCAACTCGGCGCCGGCACCGCGCGGCATGTACTGCTCGTTCAGTGCCAGCGCCACGTCCTCGGGCTCGCCGTCATGGCGGGCGTAATAGTAGCCGGCAATGCCTTGCAGTTCCGGGAACTCGCCGACCATTTCGGTGGCCAGGTCGCACTTGGACAGCAGTCCGGCGCGGGCGGCGTGACTGGTGTCGCCACCGATCTGTGCGGCGATGAAGGCGGCCAGGCTGGAAACCCGCTCGGCCTTGTCCAGCACGCTGCCGAGCTGGGCCTGGAACACCACCTTGGCCAGTCGTTCGTTGCGGGTTTCCAGTGGCTGTTTCTTGTCCTGGTTGAAGAAGAATTCGGCGTCGGTCAGTCGCGGGCGCACCACCTTCTCGTTGCCGCTGATGATCTGCGCCGGGTCTTCACTGTCGATGTTGGCTACGGTGATAAAGCGCGGCAGCAGCTTGCCGTTGGCATCGAGCAGGCAGAAGTACTTCTGGTTGTCCTGCATGGTACTGATCAGGGCTTCCTGCGGCACTTCGAGGAAGCGTTCCTCGAACGAGCAGACCAGCGGCACCGGCCATTCGACCAGAGCGGTCACTTCATCGAGCAAGTCATCGGGAATGATCGCACTGCCCTGCTGCTCGGCGGCCAGTTGCTCGACCCGTTGGCGAATCAGTTCCCGGCGTTCGCTGAAATCGGCGACCACAAAAGCCTGGCGCAGGCGGTCGGCGTATTCGGCCGGGGCACTGATGGTCAACTGATCCGGGTGGTGGAATCGATGGCCGCGCGACTGGTTGCCAGCGCTCTGGGCGAGAATCTCGCAGGGCACCAACTGATCGCCGAGCAGCATCACCAGCCACTGGGTCGGGCGGACGAATTCGGTCTTGTGCGCACCCCAGCGCATGCGCTTGGGAATCGGCAGCTGCGCCAGAGCGGCATCGACGATGCCAGGCAGCAGACTGGTGGCCGGCTGGCCTGGCTCGGATTTAACGAAGCGCAGCTTGGGCCCGCTTTGATCGATCTCGGTCAGTTCAACCCCGCACTTGCGGGCAAAACCCAGGGCGGCCTGGGTCGGGTTGCCGTCTTTGTCGAAGGCAGCCTGCAGCGGCGGGCCGTCGATCTGGCTGCTGCGGTCCGGCTGCTGGGTGCTCAGTTGTTCAACCAGCACGGCCAGGCGTCGGGGCGCGGCGTAGTAACGGGCGGCCTGATAGCTCAGCCCAGCGTCAGCCAGGCCCTTTTCAACACCTTCCAGGAAGGCTTCCGCCAGACGCTTGAGGGCCTTGGGAGGCAGCTCTTCAGTGCCAAGTTCAACCAGAAAATCCTGCGCCTGCATTATTCGGCCTCCTTCAGTTTGGCCAGTACTTCATCACGCAATTCGGGGCTGGCCATCGGGAAGCCAAGACGGGCGCGGGCCAGCAGATAGCTCTGGGCAATGTTGCGCGCCAGGGCCCGCACCCGCAGGATGTAGCGTTGACGCTCGGTCACCGAAATTGCCCGACGGGCGTCGAGCAGGTTAAAGCTGTGCGAGGCCTTGATCACCATTTCGTAGGCGGGCAGCGGCAGTTGCAGCTCCATCAGCCGGTTGGCTTCGCCCTCGTAGTGGTCGAACAGTTCGAACAGCTTGTCGACGTTGGCGTGCTCGAAGTTGTAGGTCGACTGCTCCACTTCGTTTTGGTGGAACACATCGCCATAGGTCACCGTGCCGAACGGGCCGTCGGAGTAAACCAGGTCGTAGACCGAGTCGACGCCCTGCAAGTACATCGCCAGACGTTCCAGACCATAGGTGATCTCGCCGGTCACCGGATAGCACTCGACCCCGCCGACCTGCTGGAAGTAGGTGAACTGGGTGACTTCCATGCCGTTGAGCCAGACTTCCCAGCCCAACCCCCAGGCGCCCAGGGTTGGCGATTCCCAGTTGTCCTCAACAAAGCGGATATCGTGTACCAGCGGGTCGACGCCGATATGCCGCAGCGAGTCCAGGTACAGCTCCTGGATATTGTCCGGGTTGGGCTTGAGCACTACCTGGAACTGATAGTAATGCTGCAGACGATTGGGGTTTTCGCCGTAGCGACCGTCGGCCGGGCGGCGCGAGGGTTGCACGTAGGCGGCATTCCAGGTTTCCGGGCCGATGGCGCGCAGGAAGGTGGCGGTATGGAAGGTTCCGGCACCCATTTCCATGTCATAGGGTTGCAGGATCACACAGCCCTGCTCGGCCCAGTAACTTTGCAGGGCCAGGATCAGGCCCTGGAATGTGCGCACGTCTGGCGTAGTTTGTGTCACGTGGTTCACCCGGTCAGGCTGAAAATAAAAGCCGGAGTATACCGTCAGATAAGGGGGACATACAGGCTGAGCCGTCGCACAAGCACAAGGTTGCAGGATGTTGCTCCGGCACTCTTGGGGTTTTACGGGGTCAGAACCGGGAGGGAACATTGCCCAATACCTCTTTCTTTTCCAGATCTGTTGCAAGGAGTAACCCTGATCATGAACAAGTCCTGTGGCGTTTTGGCCCTGTCCACCGTGCTGGCCCTAGGCGCTACCCAAGCCCAGGCGCTAAGCCTGGGAGCCAGCGCCAGCAGCAATTCGTATGGCCTGGAGGCCACCCAGACGTTGGTGCCTGGTGTACGTGCCGGTGTTGGCTATCTGAAGACCGATGACAGCGGCCGCGACGCCCGCCTCTACAGCGGCTCACTGATGATTTCATTGCCTACCCCGCTGGTGGATCTCAGTGTCGGTGGCCGTTACCAGTACCAGGATACCGATTACGGTAACGGCGGTGGCCTGGGGCTGGGGGGCTCGTTGTTCGTCGATACCCCGCTACCGCGAGTGTCACTGGGTGGTTATGGCTTCTACACGCCAGAAGGCCTGACCCATGGCAATGTCAACGAGAGTTACGAATACGGTGCTCAGGTTCGGGCCAAGCTGTTTGCTCAGAGCTATGCCTACGCCGGTTATCGCTATCTGCGTACCGACTTCGATCGGCGAGGTAACCGTACCCTGGACAGCGGTCCGGTGCTGGGTGTGAGTGTCGGCTTCTGAGCGATCGGGCAAGACAAAACGGGGCCTTCGGGCTAGGCTGGTGGACCTGTAACCATTAGCCAGGAGGCCCCATGTCCGCGTCACAGGCTGTTGATTTGCCGGTTCGTTGCCGTTGGTGTTCGAGTGACCCGATTTACCAGCACTATCATGACACTGAATGGGGCGTGCCCGAGTACAACAGCCAGCAGCTATTCGAAAAGCTGCTGCTCGACGGTTTTCAAGCCGGTCTTTCATGGATCACTGTGCTGAAGAAGCGCGAGCGCTACCGTGAAGTCTATCGTGGCTTCGATCCACAGTTCATGGCCGAACAGAGCGATGAGCAACTACTGGAGCTGATGGCCGATAGTGGGATCATCCGCAATCGGCTGAAAGTTCATGGCGCCCGGCAGAATGCCCGGGCCTGGCTGCAGATGGCCCAGCATCAGGATCCAGGCCAGTGGCTTTGGCAGTTCGTCGATGGCCGACCGAAGATCAACCGGTTTGAACACCTGAGCCAGATTCCGACCCAGAGTGCCGAAGCCGTGGCCATGAGCAAGGCCTTGAAAAAGGCCGGTTTCACCTTTGTCGGGCCAACCATTTGCTATGCCTTCATGCAGGCTACCGGGATGGTGATGGACCATACCACGGACTGTTTTCGTTACCCCGAGCTGAGCTAACGGACTAATCGCGCAAAAACAGGCCCGGCGTGGTTGTGATGAAACGGCAGCCGACCCTGGTTCGGGCTACAATGGCGTTTTTTGATTGACGGGGGATAGGTGTGGAGCGACTCAAGGGCGCCATCATCGTGGGTTTTCTTCGACTGTTTTCGTTGCTGCCCTTTGCCGTGGCCCAGCGCCTGGGTGCCGGGCTGGGCTGGTTGATGTGGAAACTGCCGAACCGGTCACGGGAGGTAACCCGGATCAATCTGCAGCACTGTTTCCCGGAGCTGTCCGAATCTGAGCGTGAGCAACTGGTCGGGGAAACGCTGGTAAACATCGGCCGCAGCTTTGCCGAAAGTGCCTGCGCCTGGATGTGGTCACCGGAAAAAACGGTATCGCTGATCAAGCAGGTTGAAGGCGAGCATTTGCTTCTGGATGCCTTGGCCAAGGGCCAGGGCGTGGTCGGCATTACCAGCCACCTGGGTAATTGGGAAGTGCTCAATCACTGGTACTGCTCGCGCGCCAAGCCGATCATCTTCTATCGCCCACCCAAACAGAAAGCGGTGGATGAACTGCTGCAACGCCAGCGTACCCAGCTTGGCAACAAGGTCGCGGCCTCGACCCGCGAGGGCATCATCAGCGTCATGCGCGAGGTCAAGCGCGGTGGTTGTGTCGGTATTCCTGCCGACCCTGAACCGGCGCTCAAGAGCGGTCTGTTCGTCCCCTTTCTCGGTACCACGGCCCTGACCAGCAAATTCGTCCCTAACCTGCTCAAGGGCGGGCAGGCCAAGGCGCTGTTCTTCCACTGTCTGCGCCTGCCCGACAACAGCGGCTTCAAGGTGATACTGGAAGAGGCGCCAGAGGCGCTATACAGTAACGATGAAACCGAGGCGGTGAGCTGCATGAGTGAGGTGATCGGGCGCTATGTGGCGACCTGGCCGAGCCAATATATGTGGAGCATGAAGCGTTTCAAGAAACGCCCGGCCGGGGAAAAGAAATGGTATTGAACAACCTATAACAACGACGGCAACGACCAGGGAGAGCAGCGCGCATGGCCAATCAGCGGCAGTATCCACGGACCATGATGAAGTGTCGGATCAAGATCAGTCATCCGCAACTGGGTGAAGTGTTTGGTCAGACCCGTGATCTGTCCGACGGTGGGGTGTTTGTCGAGAATCCGCTGCTGGCCGAGCTGGCACCCGGCACTGTAGTCACCGGTCAGGTACAGGACATCCCCATGGATGCACCAGTGCTGCGGATGGTCGTTCAGCGAGTGGTGGCGGGTGAAGGTGCGGGCCTGGTCTTTCTTGACCAGTAATTGGTCCGCGCCGTATACCAAGCGTTTCTCCTAGGGCCTCAGCGCCGCCAGAACATCGGCGTCAACAGCACCAGCAGGGTGAACACCTCCAGGCGCCCGAGCAGCATGGCGAAGCTCAATACCCACTTCACTCCGTCCTGCAGTTCGCCGTAGTGTGCGGCAACCTCACCCAGGCCTGGGCCCAGGTTATTGATACAGGCAGCCAGCGCTGAAAACGCAGTGACGAAATCCAGGCCGGTGCCGAGCAGGATCAGAAACAGCACCGCGAAGGTGAACACATACACCGCGCAGAACCCCCATACCGCCTCCACCACCCGGTCAGGCACCGGTCGACTGCCAAGCTTGACTGGGAAAACCCCGTTGGGGTGCAGCAACCGCTTGATTTCACGTGAGCCCTGCTTATACAGCAGCACCACCCGAATCACCTTCATGCCGCCGCCAGTAGAGCCGGCCGAGGCGCCGATAAAGCTGGCATACAGCAGCATGAACGGCAGCAGGGTGGGCCAGGCCGAAAAATCGGTGACGCCAAAACCGGTGGTAGTGGCAATGGAGACGGTCTGGAAGGCGCTATAGCGAATGCTGGTCCAGGCATCGTGATACTGGTAGTGGATCAGCACCGCCGCGCAAACGACAAATACCGCCGCCAGGATCAGCAGATAGGCCCGGCACTCGGGGTCACGCAGGTAGTTGGTCAGGCTGCGGTGGCGCCAGGCAAGGAAATGCAGGGCGAAGTTGATCCCGGAAATGATCATGAAGATGATGCAGATCAGCTCGATCAGCGGGCTGTCGTAATAGCCGATGCTGGCGTCGTGGGTGGAGAAGCCGCCGATCGCCACGGTTGAGAAGCTATGGCCAATGGCATCGAACAGCTCCATGCCTGCGGCCCAGTAGGCCAGCGCGCAGGCCAGAGTCAGGCTGGCATAGATGTACCAGAGTACTTTGGCCGTTTCGGCGATCCGCGGGGTCAGCTTGTTTTCCTTCAGCGGCCCGGGCATTTCGGCACGATACAGCTGCATGCCACCAACCCCGAGCAAAGGCAGAATCGCCACCGCCAGCACGATGATCCCCATGCCGCCGAACCACTGCAGTTGCTGGCGATAGAACAGCAGCGCGCGTGGCAGAGTATCGAGCCCGGTGATCACCGTAGCCCCGGTGGTGGTCAGCCCGGAAAACGACTCGAACACCGCGTCGGCTACGCTCAGGTCGGGCATTTCCAACAGATACAACGGAATCGCCCCGAACAGCCCGAGTACCAGCCAGAACATCACCGTAATCAGGTAGCCGTCGCGGGTACGCAGTTCATTGCGCTGGCCGCGGGCCGGCAGCCAGATCAGAAAGCCCAGCACCATGGTGATCACGAAACCGATCAGGAAGGCCTCGCGGGCCTGCTCGCCGTAATACAGGCCAACCCCGGCTGCCGGCAGCATGCTGGTGGAAAACAGCATGAGCAGGATGCCGAGAATACGCTGGATCTGGGTGTACTGCATGAACGCGCTCCCTGCGCCTTAGAAGAAGGTCAGCCCGACCTGGAACAGACGTTCCACGTCGCGGATGCGTTTCTTGTCGATAACAAAGAGGATTACGTGGTCATCTGACTCGATTACCGTCGAATCATGGGCTATCAAAACCTCTTCATTGCGCACGATCGCGCCGATGGTGGTGCCCGGTGGCAGGTCGATGTCGCGGATGGCCTTGCCAACTACCTTGGAAGAGCGCGTATCGCCATGGGCCACCGCCTCGATTGCCTCGGCCGCGCCACGGCGCAGCGAATAGACATTGACGATGTCGCCGCGCCGAACATGAGTCAGCAAGGTGCCGATGGTGGCCTGCGAGGGCGAGATGGCGATGTCGATTTCACCGCCCTGAACCAGATCGACGTAGGCCGGGTTGTTGATCAGGGCCATGACTTTGCGGGCGCCCAGGCGCTTGGCCAGCATCGAGGACATGATGTTGGCCTCGTCATCGTTGGTCACCGCACAGAAGATATCGACTTCCTCGATATTTTCCTCGGTCAGCAGCTCCTTGTCCGAGGCGCTGCCGTGCAGCACGATGGCCCGGTCGAGGTTCTGGGACAGATAATCGGCACGGGCCTTGGACTTCTCGATGATCTTGACCTGATAGCGGGTTTCGATCGCCTCGGCCAGCCGCTCGCCGATATTGCCGCCGCCGGCGATCATGACGCGCTTGTAGTTTTTCTCCAGGCGGCGCAGCTCGCTCATGACCGCACGAATATCCGCCGTGGCAGCGACGAAAAATACCTCGTCGTCGGCTTCGATGATGGTATCGCCCTGTGGCAGGATTGGCCGGTTCTTGCGAAAGATGGCTGCTACCCGGGTATCTACGCCGGGCATGTGCTGACGCAGAAAACGTAGTTCCTGACCGACCAGCGGGCCACCGTAATAGGCTCGTACTGCCACCAGCTGGACCTTGCCCTCGGCAAAGTCGAGTACCTGCAGCGCACCGGGGTGCTCGATCAGCCGCTTGATGTAGTTGGTGACCACCTGCTCGGGGCTGATCAGTACGTCGATCGGCACTGCTTCATTCTGGAACAGCCCGCCGCGGGTCAGGTAGGCCGATTCGCGTACCCGGGCAATCTTGGTCGGGGTGCGGAACAGGGTGTAGGCGACCTGGCAGGCAATCATGTTGGTCTCGTCGCTGCTGGTCACCGCAATCAGCATGTCGGCGTCATCGGCACCGGCCTGACGCAGCACCGTGGGAAACGAGCCCTTGCCTTGTACGGTACGTATATCCAGGCGGTCGCCCAGCTCGCGCAGGCGACTGGTATCGGTATCGACCACGGTGATGTCGTTGGCCTCACTGGCCAACTCGGCGGCCAGACTGCCACCGACCTGACCGGCACCGAGAATAATGATTTTCATGTTCTCTCTCCCCCGCTGCGCGTAGTGTAGCTGGCGCGCTGCAATCAGGCGGCAATTTTGATCAGTTTGGCCAGGTAGAATCCATCATGGCCATCGTTCTGCGGCAACAACTGACGCCCGCAGGGTTGCGCCAGGCCGTAGTCGGCACTGATCTCCAGCTCACGGGCACCGGGCTGGCGCGCCAGGAAGGCAGCAATGGTCTGGCTGTTTTCTTCCGGCAGCACCGAGCAGGTGGCATACACCAACACCCCACCCACATCCAGGGTTTGCCACAACTGATCCAGCAACTGGCCCTGCAACTGTGCCAGTGCGGCTATGTCTTCAGCCTGGCGGGTCAGCTTGATGTCCGGATGGCGGCGGATCACCCCGGTGGCTGAACAGGGGGCATCGAGCAGGATGCGCTGAAATGGTCGGCCATCCCACCAGTTGCTCAGTTCGCGGGCATCGGCGGCCTTGAGGGTAGCGTGCAGCTGCAGCCGTTCAAGGTTTTCGCGGACCCGTTCAAGCCGTTTGGGTTCCAGATCCAGCGCGACCAGTTCGTCCAACGCACTCTGTTGCTCGAGGATCTGGCAGGTCTTGCCGCCCGGTGCGCAGCAGGCATCCAGCACCCGCTGGCCAGGCTTGAGTTCCAGCAGCGGCGCCGCCAGTTGCGCAGCTTCGTCCTGAACACTGACTTCACCCTCGGTAAACCCAGGCAACTGGCTGACATCACAGGGTTGCAGCAGGCGCAGGCCGACGCTGCTGAACCGGCAGGGTTCGGCGTCGATTCCGGCGTCGCTCAGGCGGCTCAGGTAGGCGCTGCGGCTGGTGCGGGCAAGGTTGACCCGCAGTGTCATCGGCGGATGGGCGTTGTTGGCCTGGCAAATGGCTTCCCAGCCATCTGGCCAGTCCTGTTTCAGGCGCTTCTGCAGCCAGCGCGGGTGAGCCAGGCGGATGGTCGGGTCGCGCTCCAGCGCCGCCAGCTGTTCGGCGCCTTCACGCTGGGCGCGCCGCAGCACGGCATTGAGCAGGCCGCTGGCCCAGGGCTTTTTCAGGGTCTTGGCGGCATTGACTGTCTCGCCGATCGCGGCGTGGGCCGGGATGCGGGTGTACAGCAGTTGATACAGGCCCACCAACAGCAGGGCGTGCAGCTCGCGTTCGGCGGCTTTCAGCGGCTTTTCCAGCAGCGCGTTGGCCAGCCCGTCCAGGCGCTGAAACCAGCGGGCGGTGCCGAAGGCCAGTTCCTGGGTGAGTGCCCGATCACGCACGCTGACCCGCTCCAGTTGTGTCGGCAGGCTGCTGCCCAGCGAGGCCTTGCCTGCCATTACCTGAGCCAAGGCGCGGGCGGCGGCCAGACGCGGGCTCACTGGCCGTTGTCCAAGCGGCTGCCAACGGCGAATTGATCGCGGCGGGCGTTGTACAGGTCGGCAAAGGCCAGCGGTTTGCCACCGGGCAATTGCAGACGGGTCAGGCGCAGGGCGCCTTCGGCGCAGGCCACCAGCAGGCCGTGCTTGCTGCAGTCAAGGATTTCACCGGGTTGGCCGCTGCCGGCTTCCGGCTGGGCGGCCCAGATCTTGAGCGGCTGGTCCTGCCAGCGGGCATGAGCCAGCGGCCAGGGATTGAAGGCGCGGATCAGCCGGTCCAGCTCAACCGCTGGGCGTTGCCAGTCGATCGCCGCGTCCTGCTTGTTCAGCTTGTGGGCATAGGTGGCCAGCGCGTCATCCTGGATCTGCCCTTGCAGGGTGCCGGCGGCCAGGGCCTGAATTGCCTTGACCACGGCGGCCGAACCCAGCTCGGCCAGCCGGTCATGCAGACTGCCGCCGGTGTCTTGGCTACTGATCGGTGTGTCGACCTTGAGCAGCATCGGGCCGGTATCCAGTCCGGCTTCCATCTGCATCACAGTGACCCCGCTGGCCTGATCACCGGCTTCGATGGCGCGCTGGATCGGTGCCGCACCGCGCCAGCGCGGCAGCAGTGAGGCATGGCTGTTGATGCAGCCCAGGCGCGGGGTATCCAGTACCGCCTGAGGCAGGATCAGGCCGTAGGCGACTACCACCATCAGGTCGGGCTGCAGCGACGCCAGCTCGCTTTGGGCTTCGGGGCTGCGCAGGCTGGCCGGCTGGTAGACCGGCAGGTCATGCGCCAGAGCCAGTTGCTTGACCGCACTCATGGCTAGTTTCTGGCCGCGTCCGGCCGGGCGGTCGGGCTGGGTGTAAACAGCGATGATATTGAGACCGGCATCGAGCAGCGCCTGCAGGTGACTGGCGGCAAACTCCGGCGTTCCGGCGAAGATCAGGCGAAGATTCTGGGCGTTCATGGGAGTCCGTAAAGAAAAGGCTTGCCGAAGCAAGCCTTGGAGTCAGGTTGTCTAGATCAGCCGCTGGCTTGCAGCCGATGCTGTTTTTCCAGTTTCTTGCGGATGCGGTCACGCTTGAGATTGGACAGATAGTCGACGAACAGCTTGCCGTTGAGGTGGTCGCACTCGTGCTGGATGCACACCGCCAGCAAACCCTCCAGTTCCCACTCGAAAGCCTCGCCGTTGCGATCCAGTGCCTTGACCCGTACGCGCTCGGGGCGGGTTACTGTCTCATAAAAGCCCGGGACCGACAGACAGCCTTCCTGCATCTGCTCCAACTCGTTGGTCAGTGGTTCCAGCACGGGGTTGATGAACACCAGTGGCTGGCTCTTGTCCTCGGAGATGTCGATGACGATCACCTGCTCGTGGACGTTGACCTGAGTCGCGGCCAAACCGATGCCGGGGGCGTCGTACATGGTCTCGAACATGTCGTCGACCAGTTTCCGGATACGGTCATCGACCACCTCCACCGGTTTGGCGATGGTGCGCAGGCGCGGGTCGGGAAACTCCAGGATGTTTAATATGGCCATGTCGGTTTGTGATGCATTCTGTGGAATAAATCTAAATTGTACTGCTAAGATGATGAGCAGCTTGGAAATAAAAACAAGTCCGGCGTTTTGAGAGTGACGCGGGGCTTGATTGCTTGCCTCTATAATAAAGGGATTCGTGTCATGAGGAAAACATTACTCGGCCTCCTGCTGCTCGGCATGAGCCTTTGGGTGCAGGCCCAAGAGTCTGTTTTTAGAGAAGGTCACCCGGAACGCTATACCGTGGTCAGAGGCGATACCCTCTGGGATATCGCTGGCCGATTCCTCAGCCTGCCGTGGAAGTGGCCGGAAATCTGGCACGCCAATCCGCAGATTGACAACCCGCACCTGATTTATCCCGGCGACATCATTTCCCTGGTCTACATCGATGGCCAGCCGCGGCTGATGGTCAGTCGTGGCGATGGCGGCACCATCAAACTGTCGCCGACCATTCGCGCCAAGCCGATTGCCGAGGCAATCCCGACCATTCCGCTGGAGGCGATCAATGCCTTCCTCAATGCCGGTCGGATTCTGGATGATCTGGACGCCATCGAGCAGGCCCCGTATGTCATTGGTGGCGAGGCCGAAAGTGTGGTGGCAGGCGCCGGCAGCAAGGTTTATGCCCGGGGTGATGTTGACCAGTCGGTACCGGCTTTCGGCATCTACCGGCGCGGCAAGTCGTTCTCTGACCCGGAAACCGGCGAGTTCCTCGGCCTGCATGCCCAGGATATCGGCACCGGTGAAGTGGTGGCCAACGAGCGCGATATCGTTACCCTCAACATCAGCCGCAGCCGTCAGGAAGTGCGGGTCGGTGATCGACTGATGGAAACCGAAGAGCGGCCGGTGGCCTCGACTTTCTTCCCCAGCGACCCGGATCAGCAGGTCGAGGGCCTGATTCTCGACGTTCCCCATGGCGTGACTCAGATCGGCCTGTACGATGTAGTGATCCTCAACAAGGGCATTCGCGACGGACTCAAGGAAGGCTCGGTGCTGGCGATCTACAAGACCGGCGAAGTGGTTCGCGACCGGGTACGCAACGAGCAGGTTCGTCTGCCCGATGAGCGTGCTGGCCTGCTGATGGTGTTCCGCCCCTACGAAAAACTGAGTTACGGCATTGTCCTCAACGCCAACCGCCAACTGGCAATCATGGACAAGGTTCGCAACCCCTGAAACCTCTGATGTACTGCTGACGCCACCTGCGGGTGGCGTCTTGCTGTCAGTCTTCCCCCGATCAAGGATGATCCATGACTAGCCTGTCTCCCGCCCGGCATGAGGCCTGGCTGACGTTGGCGTTGCTCGAGGGCCTGGGAGCCCGTTCGCTGCGCCGTCTGTTTGATGTTCAACCCGATCCCGTAGCCTTGCTCAGCAGCACGCCCTCAAGCCTGAAGGCGATGGGCATGAGTCCGCGTGCGCTGGAAGCGCTGTTGCGTTTGCGGGCTGGTCAGGATCAGGAGCTGAAACAGCGCTTGGCCTTGGCCTGGCAATGGTCGGAGCAGCCAGGTCAGCATGTTCTGTGTCTGGGTGAACCGGACTATCCCGAGCTGTTGCGCCAGATTGCTGATCCTCCGGCGGTGCTGTTCGTGCGTGGCAATCCGGCGCTGCTGCAGGATCCGCAACTGGCCATGGTTGGCACCCGTCATCCGAGTCCGCGTGGGGCGGCAACCGCTCGCGAGTTCGCCAGTGCCTTCGCCGCCAGCGGATTGTGCGTGACCAGTGGTATGGCCCTGGGTATTGATGGCGCCTGTCATCAGGGCGCGCTGGAAGCCGGAGGGCATACCGTGGCGGTCTGGGGTACCGGGCTGGATTGTTGTTACCCGAAACGTCATGCCGGTCTGGCCGAGACCATCGTCGCCTCGGGCGGAGCACTGGTGTCGGCGTTCTGGCCCGACACCAAGGCGCAACCAGGACAGTTTCCCAGTCGCAACCGGGTTATCAGTGGCTTGAGTCTGGGCACCCTGGTGGTCGAGGCCAGCCTCAACAGCGGCTCGCTGATTACCGCGCGCCTGGCTCTGGAACAGAACCGCGAGGTGTTCGCCATGCCCGGCTCAATCCACAACCCCCAGGCTCGCGGCTGTCACCGCTTGTTGCGTGATGGCGCGCATCTGGTGGAAACCGTCAACGATGTGCTGCGGGTTCTGCACCAGCCTTTGTGTCAGGCCTTGCAGCCGAGTGAAGACCCACGTCGTAGCGACAATCCGTTGTGGCGCTGGCTTGACAACGAACCGGTCAGTGTCGACTGGCTCAGCGAGCAGAGTGGTCAGCCGGTGCATGTGGTGTTGCAGCGGCTGATGGATCTGGAGCTGGAAGGCCTGGTTCTGCACGGCCCTGCCGGTTATTGTCGGCGCCCGGCTTGAGCTGTCAGCCTGGCTCGGCTACTGTCGCAGCCACAGGCAATCAACGGGAGCGACAACATGGTGTCGAGCTGGCGGCTCAGGCAGATCAATCAAACCATCCAGACTGGTGGGGTCATCGCCTACCCGACCGAAGCGGTCTGGGGGCTGGGCTGCAACCCGTGGCAGGCCGAGGCGGTCGAGCGGCTGCTGACTATCAAGCAGCGACCGGTGCACAAGGGCGTGATTCTGGTGGCCGGAGCCATTGAGCAGTTCGATTTTCTGCTCTGGGATTTGCCCGATGCGCAGCTGGCCCGGCTGCGGCTGTCCTGGCCTGGCCCCAACACCTGGCTGGTGCCGCATCAGGACCGTTTGCCAGCCTGGGTTACAGGCCAGCATGAGACAGTTGCACTGCGGGTCAGTGATCACCCGCTGATCCGCCAGCTATGCGCGGTCAGTGGTCCGCTGGTGTCGACTTCGGCCAATCCGGCCGGCCGACCTCCGGCTCGCTCCAGGCTGCGGATAGAGCAATATTTTCATGCTCAATTGGACGCTATTGTGCCTGGTGCTTTGGGTGGACGGCGCAATCCCAGTATCATTCGTGATGTACGTACCGAACAGATCATCCGACCGTCCTGAGAGTTGCCGTGAAAAACGATATGCCCCAGGCCACCGACGTGGCCGCTGTCAAAGCCTACCTGATGGATCTGCAGGAGCGCATCTGCGCTGCCCTGGAGGCAGCCGACGGTGGGGCCCGGTTCAGTGCCGACAGTTGGGAGCGGCCCGGTGGCGGCGGTGGGCGTTCACGGATCATTGAAAACGGTGCGGTGCTGGAGAAGGGGGGCGTCGGCTTCTCCCATGTATTTGGCGACGGGATGCCGCCCTCGGCCACCGCCCATCGGCCGGAGCTGGCCGGGCGGCGGTTCCAGGCCATGGGCGTGTCGCTGGTGATGCACCCGGACAACCCGCATATTCCCACCTCGCATGCCAATGTGCGGTTTTTCATCGCCGAGAAGGAGGGTGCCGATCCGGTCTGGTGGTTTGGTGGTGGTTTCGATCTGACCCCCTACTACGGCAACGAGGACGACTGCGTGCATTGGCACCGGGTAGCCCGCGATGCCTGTGCGCCCTTTGGTGCCGAAGTCTATCCACGCTTCAAACAGTGGTGTGACGAATACTTCTTCCTCAAGCACCGCAATGAAGCGCGTGGTATCGGTGGGCTGTTCTTCGATGACCTGAATGATTGGGGCTTTGAGCGCAGCTTTGAATTCCTGCGGGCGATTGGCGACGCCTATCTGGCGGCCTATCTGCCGATCATCGAGCGGCGTCGCGGTATGCCGTTCAGCGCCGAGCAGAAAACTTTCCAGGAGTACCGGCGCGGGCGTTACGTTGAGTTCAATCTGGTCTGGGACCGTGGCACCCTGTTTGGGTTGCAGACTGGCGGGCGGACCGAGTCGATCCTGATGTCGTTGCCACCGACAGTGCGCTGGGGTTACGACTGGCAGCCCGAGCCGGGTAGTGCTGAAGCGCGCCTGGTGGAAGAGTTTTTGCCCCCGCGCGACTGGCTCGAAGGAGTGAACTGATGGACAGATACGCAGTGATCGGTAATCCGATCAGTCACAGCAAGTCGCCACAGATTCATGCTCAGTTTGCCGCCCAGACCGGTCAGGCGATGAGTTACGAGGCACTGCTGGCGCCGCTGGATGATTTCGCTGGCAGCCTGCGCGAGTTCTTCGTGGGCGGGCTGGGGGTCAATGTCACGGTGCCGTTCAAGGAGCAGGCCTGGGCGTTGGTGGATGAGCGGACGCCGGCCGCTGAGCGCGCGGGTGCGGTGAATACCATCAAGCGTCTGGCCGATGGCCGGCTGCTGGGCGACAACACCGATGGCAAGGGGCTGGTGCGTGATATCCAGATCAACCACGGCCTGGCGCTCAAGGGCCTGCGGATTTTGCTGGTGGGTGCTGGTGGCGCTGCTCGCGGGGTGATTCAGCCGATTCTTGATGCGGCACCCGAACAGCTCTGCGTAGTCAATCGCACGGTGGCCAAGGCCGAGCAACTGGCGGCGCTGTTTGTCGATCAGGGCCCGATCAGCGCTGCCGGGTTCGACTGGATCGAAGAACCGGTCGATCTGATCATCAATGCCACCTCGGCCAGTCTCGCAGGTGAGCTGCCGGCGATCTCGCCCAAGCTGATCCAGCCCGGTCACACGGTCTGTTATGACATGATGTACGCCAAGGAACCAACGACCTTCAACCGCTGGGCCGCTGAACACGGCGCAGCACGTTGCATCGACGGCTTGGGCATGCTGGTTGAGCAGGCCGCCGAAGCGTTCCAATTGTGGCGTGGCGTGCGCCCGGATACCGGCCCGGTATTGGCGGCACTCCGCTAGGGCCTGAGCGCGGCGGCCAGTTCCCGTACCAGTGCCAGAGCCGCATCCACCCCCTGCTCCTGCAGCCGTTCGACCAGCGCTGAACCGACCACCACCCCTTCGGCCAACTTTGCCAGGGCTGCGGCCTGCGCAGGCTGGCGTACGCCAAAGCCCACACACAGCGGCAGTGTCGTCTGCTGGCGAATGCGCTCCAGGCTGCTGGCGACACTGGCGCTGTCGGCTTGGCCGACTCCGGTCACGCCATTGAGCGCAACGTGGTAGATAAAGCCTTCGGCCTGCTCCAGCAGCCTGGACAGGCGCTGGGCATCGGTGCCCGGGGTGGTCATGCGAATCATCCGGATGCCGGCGGCGCGGGCCAGTGGTCCCAGCTCCTGATCGTGTTCGGCGGGGAGGTCGACAATCAGCAGACCATCGACGCCGGCGTCGGCCGCTGCGGCGATGAAGGCTTCAGCGCCAAACCGATAGATCGGGTTGTAATAGCCCATCAGCACCAGCGGGGTGTGCTGATCGCTGCGGCGAAAGTCGCGCACCAGCGCCAGCGTGCGCGCCAGACTCTGGCCGGCCTGCAGTGCCCGCTGGGTAGCAGCCTGGATGGTCGGGCCATCGGCCATCGGGTCGCTGAACGGCATGCCCAGCTCGATCAGGTCGGCGCCAGCCTGGGGCAGGCCCTGGAGCAGCGCCAGACTAGTGGAGTAATCCGGATCGCCGGCGCACAGATAGGTGACCAGTGCGGCACGCTTGTCGGAGCGCAGTTCGGCAAAGCGGTGCTCAATGCGTTGGCTGTTCATGCCTGTTCCTCCATCAGTTGCAGTACGGTCGGCATGTCCTTGTCGCCACGGCCGGACAGGCAGACCACCAGCAGGTGATCGGTCGGCAGATCAGGCGCACGCCGGGCCACTTCGGCCAGGGCGTGGGCGGTTTCCAGGGCCGGGATGATGCCTTCGCGACGGCAGCAGTTATGGAAGGCCGCCAGCGCCTGTTGGTCGTTGATGGCGACGTATTCGACCCGCCCCTGCTCGTGCAACCAGGCATGTTCAGGGCCGATCCCGGGATAGTCGAGCCCGGCCGAGATCGAATGGGCGTCGGTGATCTGACCGTCGGCGTTCTGCAGCAGATAGGTGCGGTTGCCGTGCAGTACGCCGGGTGTGCCGCCTTGCAGGCTGGCGGCGTGCAGGCCGCTGGCGAGCCCGTGACCGGCGGCCTCGACGCCGATGATCTGCACCTCGGGGTCGTCGAGAAAGGGGTGGAACAGGCCCATAGCATTGGAGCCGCCGCCGATGCAGGCGATCAGGCTGTCTGGCAGCCGACCTTCGCGGGTCAGCATCTGCTCGCGGGTTTCCCGGCCGATCACCGCCTGGAACTCGCGGACCATGGTTGGGTACGGGTGTGGGCCGGCCACGGTGCCGATCAGGTAATAGCTGTTGTCGATGTGGGTCACCCAGTCGCGCAGGGCTTCGTTCATGGCGTCCTTGAGGGTCCCGGTTCCCGAGTTCACCGGCACGATCCGGGCGCCGAGCAGGCGCATGCGGGCAACATTGTCGCGCTGGCGCTGGATATCGGTAGCGCCCATGTAGACCACGCATTCCAGGCCAAAGCGGGCCGCCACCGTGGCAGTCGCTACCCCGTGCATGCCAGCGCCGGTTTCGGCAATGATGCGGGTCTTGCCCATGCGCCTGGCCAGCAGGATTTGGCCGATGCAGTTGTTGATCTTGTGCGCGCCGGTATGGTTGAGCTCCTCGCGCTTGAAGAAGATCCGGGCGCCGCCATACTGCTCGGTCAGGCGCTCGGCGAAATACAGCGGGCTGGGGCGGCCGACGAACTCGGCCTGAAAACGGTCCAGCTCGGCTATAAAGTCAGGCTCGGTCAGGGCCTGATTGAAGGCCTGCTCCAGTTCCAGAACCAGCGGCATCAGATTCTCGGCGACGAAGCGGCCACCGAACTGGCCGAATTGGCCCAGCGCGTCGGCTTGGCGGCGATAACGGGGTGTGGACATGGCAACCTCCTGAAACAGTAGCCACAGGTTAGGTTGAACAGGCGCCGGAAAAAATCGATAAGATAGCTCCAACCTGTGAGAAAAGCTGACAGATAGCCATGGCCAGAGATCTTCCATCACTTAATGCGCTTAAGGCCTTCGAGGT
This sequence comes from Pseudomonas jilinensis, assembly GCF_003586265.1. Classification (NCBI taxonomy): domain Bacteria; kingdom Pseudomonadati; phylum Pseudomonadota; class Gammaproteobacteria; order Pseudomonadales; family Pseudomonadaceae; genus Pseudomonas; species Pseudomonas jilinensis. The sequence continues at coordinate 185,333 of NZ_QJSA01000010.1, forward strand.
CGCCGCCCGACTGGAAAGTGTGAGCCAGGCGGCAGAGGCGCTACATGTCACCCACGGTGCGGTCAGTCGTCAGATCCGCACGCTGGAGCAGGAATTGGGGGTGGCGCTGTTCGACAAGGCGGGACGAGGATTGCGCCTGACCGCCGCCGGGCGGCGCCTGCGCGATGCCTGCGGTGAGGCTTTCGGGCAACTGCGACTGGCCTGTGAGGATATCCGTCAGGCCGAGCAGGCTGCGCCGTTCCTGCTGGCCTGTCCCGGCAGTCTGCTGGCGCGCTGGTTCATTCCCCGGCTGGATCGGCTGCAGCGCCAGTTGCCCCAGCTCAACCTGCACCTGTCGGCCAGCGAGGGAGATCTGGACCCGCGTCGGCCCGGGGTCAGCGCTACCCTGATGTTCGCCGCGCCGCCCTGGCCGGCCGACATGCAGGTCTATCCTGTAGCCAAGGAACGGATCGGCCCGGTGTTCAGCCCGCGCTATGCCGGCGCCCAGCGGCTGCATGGGCAAAGCGCGCAGATTCTGACCACCGAGCCGTTGCTGCATACCCGCTCGCGGCCACAGGCCTGGGCCGATTGGGCCAGGGCCCAGCAGCTTGAACCGCAGGCACTGAATCAGGCCCAGGGTTTCGAGCATCTGTACTACCTGCTGGAGGCGGCACTGGCCGGGCTGGGGGTGGCAATTGCGCCGCAGTTGCTGGTGGCGGACGATCTGGCCGAAGGTCGCTTGCTGGCGCCTTGGGGCTTTGTCGAAACCGGGCATTCTCTGGGGCTGTGGGTGCCGGCCCGGCACAACCAGAGCCAGGCCCAGGCGTTGCTGGGCTGGCTGGAGGAGCAAGTGTGAACAGACTGTTGTGGTTGGCGCTGGGGCTGTTGTGGTTGGCGGGCTGCGCCCGGGTCGAGTATCTGCATCAGGCCTGGCAGGGCCAGCGCGAGGTCATGCGTCTGGCGGTGCCGGTTGCGGATATTCTGGCTGACCCGGAGGCCGACCCGGCCTTGCAGGCGCGCCTGGCGCTGGCGCTGGAGGCCCGGCGGTTCGCCAGCGAGCAGTTGGGGTTACCGGACAACCCCAGCTATACCCGCTATGCCCAATTGCCGCGCAGCTACGTGTTATGGAATGTATTCGTCACCCCGGAACTGTCGCTCAAGCCGATCGAGCACTGCTACCCGCTGGCCGGCTGCATTGCCTACCGGGGCTACTTCAACGAGGCACGGGCCGAAGCCGAGGCCAAGCGCTGGCAGGCCAGGGGCATGGATGTCTATGTCGGCCCGGTGCCGGCCTACTCAACCCTGGGTTGGTACGACGACCCGCTGCTCAGCTCCATGCTGCACTGGGGAGATGATTATCTGGCCGGGCTGATTTTCCATGAACTGGCCCACCAGCATTTCTATGTGCGTGACGACACCAGCTTCAACGAATCCTACGCCAGCTTCGTCGAACAGCAGGGCTTGCGTCAGTGGCGCGAGCAGCGCGGTCAGCCCGCTGAGGATCCGCGTCAGGCCCGCCAGGGACGGGAGTTCACCGAACTGATGCTGGATACCCGGCGGCAATTGGCGCAGCTGTATGCCAGTGAGCTGGACGATCAGGCCAAGCGTGAAGGCAAGCAGCAAATGCTGGCCGAGCTGCAGCAGCGCTACCAGGATTGGCGCGATCAGCGCTGGGATGGCAGCCGGCGTTTCGATGGCTGGTTCGTCAGACCCTTGAACAATGCCAGCCTGCTGCCGTTTGGCTTGTATGACCAGTGGGTGCCGGCGTTCGAACGGTTATTTCAGCAACTGGGTGAGGATTGGCCGGCGTTTCATGCTGAGGTCAAGGCTCTGGGCGGGGTTGCGGCGCCACAGCGTCGGCAGCGTCTGGAGGCCTTGCTGGACGAGTCCGCCAACTGCGACAACTCAAGCGCGGCGTGCTAGCCTTAGTGTGCATGCTGCCTGCAACGGACTGACCATAACAACATTGACCAAGGTGGATGCTTCGATGTGCCTACCGTTGCCCCCCTCACCGAGTTTGCCGAACCATGTCTGAGTCTGCCCGGACCACCCCCCGTGCGCCGCTGCGCTTTTGGTTGACGGCGGTGTTGGTGTGTCTGGCGAGCGCTCTGTTGATGGGCCTGGCGATTCATTATCTGGTACGTCTGGAACAGGATCATCGGCTGCGCCAGTTCGAAGCTGTGGCCGCAGTGCATGCGCTGGGGGTGCAAACCTTTCTCGAGCGGGCCTTCGGCGTAACCCACACGCTGGCGGCGGTGGTACGTTATAGCGGTGGCGAGATCGATGATTTCGAGCATTTTGCCGCTGACCTGGTCCCGCAGTTCCCCGGTATTTCGGTGCTGGGGTTGTCGCCAGCCGGGCGAATTCGCTACATCTGGCCTTTGCAGGGGCACGAAGGGGATCTGGGACAGGATCTGTTCCTGCATCCGCAAAAGGCTGAAGACGCCTGGTTCGCCGTGCGCAACCTGAGTCTGACCCTGACCGGTCGCTTCGACTTGCCCGACGGTTCGCCGGCCATTGCCGCCCGCCTGCCGGTCTTTGTCAGTGATGAGCTGGGCCATGAGCGCTTGTGGGGGCTGGTACACGGAGTCGTGCGCCTGGAGCAGATAGCCCGGATCCCCGAGTTGGTCAGCCTGCTGGAGTCCGGGCAGCATTATCGGATCTGGCGACTCAACCCGCACAACGGTGAGCGCGAAATTCTGCTGGAATCGCGCCCCGAGCCCTTTGCCTTGCAGGTCAATACCGTGATGGATCTGCCCAACAGTCGCTGGGATCTGAGTGTCGAATACAACGAGGATCCACTGGAGACGCTGCGTATTTCCCTGATGTTGGTCATGGGTGTGATGCTCAGTCTGCTGCTCGGCTATCTGAGCTGGCTGCTGTTGAGCCTGCGCTGGCATCGGCTCAATCTGGAGGCTCAGGTTGAACAGCGGACTCGCCAGATTCGTGCTGCCGAGGATCAGGCACGCTCGGCGCTGGGCCGTTACCAGTCGTTTATCAGCGCCTCGAATACCGGGGCCTGGGAGTATGACTGGAAAACCCGGCAGCTACGCTGCAGCCCCGAGTTCTTCAGCATGCTCGGCTACGATCCGGATGACTTTCCCCCGGAGCGTCAGCAGCTGGGACTGTGGATCGAGCTGCTCCACCCGCAAGATCGTGAGCGAGCGGTGCAGTGCTTTGCCAGCTATCTGGAGGAGCAGCCTGATCACCTGTACCAAAACCAGTTCCGGTTGCGTAACGCGGCCCATGACTGGACCTGGATTCTGTCGCGCGGCAGCTTGCTGCGTGATGAGCAGGGGCAGCCCAAGGGGCTGGTCGTCGGCACCCATATCGATATCAGCGACAACATGCGGGCCGCCGAGGAGTTGCGGTTGGCGGCCCGGGTATTTGAGCAGAGCAGTGATGGTTTTTTGATCACCGACGCCGAGCGGCGGGTGGTGATGGTCAATCATGGTTTTACCCGGATTACCGGCTACCAGGCTGATGAAATCATCGGGCAAAAGCCAGAGCTGTTGGCCTCGGGGCTACATGATCAGAGTTTCCATCAGGCACTGTGGGAGCATGTTGAGCACGATGGTCAATGGCAGGGCGAGATCTGGCACCGGCGCAAGGACGGCTCGCTCTATCCGGAATGGCTTAGCGTCTCACGGATGGAGGATGAGGACGGCCAGACCAGCCATTATGTCGCCATTTTCAGTGATATTTCCCAGCGCAAGGAGGATGAAGAGCAGATTCATCGCCTGGCCTATTACGATCCGCTGACCGGCCTGCCCAACCGGGCGCTGCTGGAGGAGCGTGGGCGTCTGGCGCTGAGCATGGCCGAGCGGCACGGCGGGCGCCTGGCATTGCTGTTCATTGACCTGGATAACTTCAAGAACATCAATGATTCGCTGGGGCATGCGGTTGGCGATGCCCTGCTGGTGGCCTTTGCCGAGCGCCTGGGGCAGGAGCTGCGTGAAGAGGACACGCTGTCGCGTACTGGCGGTGACGAATTCATCCTGATCTTGCCGGAAGTCGACGCCAATACCGCGGTCCACGGCGCCCAGCGAATCCTTGACCTGCTGCGCCAGCCGCTGAGCGTGGCCGGTTATGAACTGACGGTCAGCGCCTCGATCGGCATTGCCCTGTATCCCGACGACGCCGATACCCTGGCCGGGTTGCATACCAATGCTGACATCGCCATGTACCGGGCCAAGCAGCAGGGACGCAATGGCTACAGCTTCTACACCCCGGAACTGCAGAGCCACTATGTCCGTACCCTCAAACTTGAGAACGCGCTGCGTCGGGCGCTGGAGCAGGATCAACTGAGCCTGCACTTTCAGCCCCAGCATGAACTGCTCAGCGGCCGGCTGGTCGGGGCCGAGGCTCTGCTGCGTTGGAAACATCCGGAGCTGGGCTGGGTCCCGCCGGCTGAATTCGTGCCGATTGCCGAAAGCAGCGGTCTGATCGGGCCGATTGGTGACTGGGTACTGGGCCAGGCGTTACGCCAGCTTCATAGCTGGCAAGCCCAGGGCTATACCGAGTTGTGCATAGCAGTCAACCTGTCGGCGGCCCAGTTTCGTGCCGCTAATCTGCCCGAGCGGGTAGCCGAGCGACTGGAGCGCGCCGGGGTGAGCGCCGCATCGCTGGAACTGGAACTGACCGAAAGCATCACCATGCAGGATCCTGAAACTGCGGTACTGGCCATGGAGCGGCTGCATCAGCTCGGGGTTCGGGTGGCGCTGGACGATTTTGGTACCGGCTATTCTTCGCTTAGCTACCTCAAGCGTTTTCGCTTGCACAAACTGAAGATCGACCAATCCTTCGTCCATGATCTGGAGCGCGACGACGATGATGCCACCATCGTGCGCAGTACTATCAGTCTGGCTACCAGCCTGGGTTTGCAAGTCCTCGCCGAAGGAGTAGAAACCCAGGCCCAGCATGATTTTCTGCTGCGCGCCGGCTGTCAGTTTGCTCAGGGCTACCTGTACAGCCGGCCATTGCCGGCAGATGAATTCAGTCGCTATGCCGCACGCTGCATGAGTATCGAGCTGCCCTGACCCGACATAAACCCTACATATGGCAGGTTTTTCTTTCCGGCAAAGCCGGTCATTATGGGGTCTGTTCACTATTTTGATTGCCGGAGTCCCCCATGAAAGCCGTTGGCTACCTTGAAGCAGGCACTATTGAACGCGCCGATGCCCTGATCGACCTCGAGCTGCCGATGCCCAGTCCCGGCCCGCGTGATCTGCTGGTCAAGGTCGCGGCCATTGCGGTCAATCCGGTGGACACCAAAATTCGTCGCAACCGCGCCCCCCAGAACGGCCAGGCTGAAGTGCTGGGCTGGGATGCGGTCGGAATCGTCGAAGCGGTGGGTGCCGAGGTTGAGGCCTTCAAGCCTGGTGACCGGGTGTTTTATGCCGGGGCACTTAACCGCCCCGGCTGCAATGCCGAGTATCATCTGGTCGATGAACGCATTGTCGGCCATGCGCCGCAGAGTCTAAGCGACGCCGAGGCGGCAGCCTTGCCGTTGACCAGCATCACTGCCTGGGAACTGCTGTTTGACCGGCTAGGGGTACTGGAGGGCGGCGGTGCCGGCCAGACCCTGCTGGTGATGGGCGGCGCTGGTGGCGTTGGCTCGATTCTGGTGCAACTGGCCAGGCAGCTGACCGCCCTGACCGTGGTAGCCACCGCCTCGCGGCCGCAAAGCATCGATTGGGTCAAGGATCTGGGTGCCCATCAGGTGATCGACCACAACCAGCCGCTGCTGCCGCAACTGCAGGCGCTGGGGATCGAGCAGGTTGACCTGGTCGCTTCGCTGACCCATACCAGCGAGCATTTCGATCAGTATGTCGAATGTCTGGCACCGCAGGGCAAGCTCGGCCTGATCGACGACTTCGACAGCCTCGACATCCTCAAGCTCAAACCCAAGAGCCTGTCGCTGCACTGGGAGTTCATGTATACCCGCAGTCTGCACCAGACACCGGACATGGCCGAGCAGGGCCGACTGCTGAGCCGGGTTGCCGGGCTGATCGAGCAAGGTACCCTGCGTACCACTCTGGGCGAGCACTACGGCAACATCAATGCCGCCAATCTGATGCGAGCCCACCGCCTGCTGGAAAGCCACCAGGCCCGTGGCAAGATCGTGCTTGAGGGGTTTTGAGCGAACCTGCTTGGCGGACAGGCATGACCGGTGTAAGGTAATGCCTGTCCGCAAGGATCTGTTCAACCGATTGAGTTTTTGACCATGACGTTCAAGGTACGTACAGCCACTCCGCCCCCTGGCGCCACCAGCATTGGTGTCGGGTCGGTCTGCGTACCGTCGGTGGTTGCCCTGATCGCTGCCGTATCACCGCCTCCTGCGGTGGTCGCCGATCAGGCCGTCGCGCACTGCCTGATCTGATTTTCCCCTAACACTTGTGTGTCTCCGGCCCTGACCGGTGCGGCCTGCTGCCGCCCGTGCGGTGCGCGGCGACCTGTGTCTGACAGGTAAACGTCATGTTGAACATTCAATGGGCCGCGATTGGCCCGACTGCATTATTCGTGTTGCTGTGGAGCGGCGGCGCGATTTTCTCTACCTGGGGCCTGCATTACACCTCAGCCTTTGCTTTTTTGTTGCTGCGCTTTGCTCTGGCCTGCGGCTTGCTGGCGGTTTTGGCTGTCTGGCGGCGGCGCTGGTTGCCGCAACCTGGCAGCGGATGGCGAGTCAGCGTTACCGGGTTGTTGATGATTGGTGGCTATACCATTTGTTATCTGCTGTCGCTGGAGCATGGGCTGACACCCGGCGTGCTGGCTACCCTGCTGGGTGTGCAGCCGATCCTGACCCTGATGCTGCTGGAGCGACGTGCCACCGCGTGGCGCTGGTTTGGTTTGCTGTTGGCGTTGGCAGGACTGGCGCTGGTCGTGCTGGACAGCTTGCTGGCAGCGCGCTTCAGCCCGTCCGGTATCGGCTTTGCCCTGGCGGCGCTTGTGTGCATGACCTGGGGAGCCATTGTCCAGAAAGGCATTGAGCAGGCCCCGCTGGATGTTTTACCACTGCAGTACGCGCTGGGTCTGCTCTGTTGCCTGCTACTGGCGCCGTGGCAGCCGCTGCGGATCAGTTTCGAGTGGGCATTGCTGATTCCGCTGTTGTACATGGGGGTGGGCATCTCGGTGTTGGCCACCCTGCTGCTGTACCGGCTTATTCGTGCGGGCAACCTGGTCAATGTTACCAGCCTGTTCTATCTGGTGCCGGGGGTCACCGCAGTGCTCGACTACCTGGTGTTCGGCAATCGTCTGGCGCCACTGAGTCTGCTGGGCATGGGCGCCATCTTGTTGGGGTTGGGGCTGGTGTTTCGTCATCGTCCTGGTTGAGCGGGTGAGCGTCCCGCGGCTCAGACGGGCCGCAGGGACGCGATGACCGCCAGCGCCAACAGGACCAGCATGATCCCGGCCAGCCGCTCGATATGTACCAGTTGCTGGCCGAACCGCCGCATAAGAGCCGGCTGGCTGGCCAGCCAGACCACCAGCAGATCCCAGCCCAGTACCACCAACGTCATCCACAGGCCGTAGAGCCCCTGTACTGTCCAGCCGACACCCTGGCTGGCGAGCACCGCGAACAGGCTGGCATAGAATAGGCCGTTCTTGGGATTCAGCAGCCCCGAACCGAGGCCGGCCAGCAGTGCTCCGACCGGTGCGCTGCGCGCTGTGTCCGTTTCGCCGAGCAGTGGTCGGCGGCCGGCATGGCGAATGAACTGCCAGCCCATGTACAGCAAAAAGCCGCAGCCGGCCCACTGCAGGCTCAGAAACAGGGTGGCCTGGCTGTTCAGGGCCATCAGGCCCCACCAGGCCAGCAGGATATAGAGCGCATTGGCCAGCGTTATGCCGAGGCAGGCCAGTGCTGCCTGGGCACGGCCCTGAGCGATGGCATAACGCAGAATCAGGAAAAAATCCGGGCCCGGGCTAAGCAGGGCGAGAAAGTGGGCGCCGGCCACCAATAGAAACTGTTGCAACATGTCGCATACCCCAGACGGTCTGAGCGGCCAGTCTGGAGGCGATGGCTAACGGGGTATTGAATAAAAGTGCGCTGAGCCTGAGCCGTTGCTCAGGCGCGGCGATAGTGTCCGGGGGTGGCCGCCACGTGGGCCTTGAAAACCCGCTGGAAATGCCCCTGGTCGGCGAAGCCCAGCTCCTGGGCCAGGCCGGCCAGGTCGGCGCCCTGGCTCAGGCGCTGGCGCGCCTGCTGCACGCGCTGGTCAAGCAGCCAGGCATGCGGAGTCAGACCGGTGTCGCGACGGAACAGGCGGATCAATTGATAGCGGCTCAAACCCCGCGATGCTGCCAGCTCGGTCAGGCTCGGCGTGGCGCTCCATGGGTCGAGCAGGCGAGCCTTGAGCGCTTGCAGTGATGCGCTGGGCTCGGGAAGGCGGCCTAGCGGCTGACCAGCACACCACAGGCGCTGACCGATGAATTCGATCAGTGCCGCCTCCTTGTCGCTGTGCCCGCTGTCGGAGAACAGTACCCGGTTGAGCTGACAGAACGCCTGGTAGGCAGACGGGCTATGACTGATAAAGGCTTGCTCGGGCACGGCCAGGTGTGGGGCTATTTCGGCCAGTAGCGTCGCCACCCAGTCCTGCTCCAGGTGCAGCATCTGGTAGCTCCAGCTGGCGTCCGGTAACGGATTGCAAGCATGCACCAGCCCGGCTGGTACGCTGACCAGACTGCCGGGTGCGAGCGGCGCCTGCACCGCGGCGCACTGAAAACGGCTATTGCCGGCATCGACTACGCCGATCGACAGGGTTGGGTGGCTATGTGGCCGGTAACAGGCCCGGCTGTTGCTGGCCCGACGACTTTCGACAAAGGGCAGTGCCGGATCACGCCAGAACTCGCTCATCACTCAGCTCAGCAGGTCTGCGCCGGAGCACAGTCCAGCGGGCCTTCGATCACGGTTGCCGGAGCTGTCGCTGCAGAGCTGGCAGGGCTGAACAAATCGCGCACCGAGCCCAGCGCTAGGAGCAGAAAGGCAATTGCACACAGTTTGTAGGTGGCCTTGGCCCAGTGCAGACCGGCCTTGCGGAACAGCCGGTCAACAATGGCCGCGCAGACGAAGCACCAAAGTACCGACGAGAGCATGAAGCCGGCGAAGAACAGGGCGTAATCGCTGGCGCTCGGTTCGCTGATGCCAACGGCTCCCAGAGCGCTGCCCATGGCAGCCCAGTAAGCGATGTTCTGTGGATTGGTCAGCGACAGCAGCACTCCCGAGCGCAGCGCCGAACGGCGCGATACCGGTGCCTGAGCAGTAACGGCAAACTCCTGGCTGGCACTCTTCCAGGAATCACGCGCCAGCCACAACAGGTACAGCGCGCCGGCGATGCCGACCGGCCAGCGCAGCCAGTCAATCTGAAGCAGCAGGCCAATCCCGAGCAACCCGAGAATAGCCCACAGCGCATCGCCAACCAGGGAGCCAAGCTGTACATCCAGAGCCGGACGAAAGCCGCCCCGCACACCTTGGCGCACGGTTTCGGCGAACACCGCGCCGGGTGCGGCGTTGAAGATCAGGCCCAGAATAAAGGCCGAGGCTAACAGCATGAGCATGGAAAGACTCCAGATTAAAGACCAGAGTGTCGCCAATCCGGCGCTCAGGATCAATCCTTGGAACTCTGCTACCCTGTAGCGCTCAACCCGCCATGGAGAGCGCCGCAATGTCCCGTCCCCTGCCCTTCGATATCGACCTGCCCATCATCCAGGCGCCCATGGCCGGCTCCCAGGACAGTGAGCTGGCGCTGGCGGTCTGTAGCGCTGGCGGATTGGGTTCGATCCCGGCGGCGATGCTTGGGCCCGAAGCGCTACGCGACGAACTGCAACGTCTGAGCCGCGAGGCCAGCGGGCCGTGGAATGTGAACTTCTTCTGCCATACTCCACCAACCCCGGACGCCGCGCGTGAAGCGGCCTGGTGTCAGGCGTTGGCACCCTACTACCGGGAATTTGCCATCGACCCCAGCAGCATCCCGGCCGGTCCGGGGCGCCGTCCGTTTGATGCCGAGGCGCTGGCGCTGCTGGCCGAGTATCGGCCGCCGGTGGTGAGCTTTCACTTCGGTCTGCCGGAGGCCGCACTGCTGGCCGGGGTCAAGGCCTTGGGGGCGGTGGTGATGTCCTCGGCTACGACCGTTGCCGAAGCCCGCTGGCTGGAGGCCCATGGCGCGGATGTGATCATTGCCCAGGGACTGGAGGCTGGCGGTCATCGCGGCATGTTTTTGAGCACTGACCTAACGACGCAGGTTGGCACACTGGCGCTGCTGCCGCAGATCCTGGCGGCGGTCAGCGTACCGGTGGTGGCCGCCGGCGGGATAGCCGATGCGGCCGGGGTGCAGGCGGTGCTGGCGCTGGGAGCCAGTGCGGCGCAGCTTGGCACTGCTTACCTGCTGTGCCCGGAGGCCAGAACCAGCGCCGTGCACCGGGCGGCCCTGCAGTCCGCTGCCATCGAGCATACGGCTCTGACCAATCTGTTCAGTGGCCGGCCGGCACGGGGCATGGTCAATCGGCTGATGCGAGAGCTGGGGCCGATCAGCCCGCTGGCCCCGGCCTTTCCGCTGGCTACCGGCGCCGTAGCACCCCTGCGGACGGCCGCAGAGCAAGCCGGCTCGGGAGATTTTTCACCTTTATGGGCAGGGCAGAATGCCCGGGGGTGTCAGGTTGTGGGCGCCGCCGAACTGACTCGCCAACTGGCTGGTTAGGGTCTACAGACCCTAACCCGGCTGGTCGATGGGCTCTACCGCCACGGCGGTAAAGGCGCCGCGCTGCCAGGCCAGATAGATGAACACCAGGGCGCCAGCTGCCATCAGCATCGGCAGGGCGTGGCTGCTCAGCCATTGGCTGGCAGCCCCGGTGGAGGCCGGGCCGAGCAGGCAGCCGACTCCCCAGAGCAGGGCAATATGCGCATTGGCCCGTACCAGCGCATCGTCACGGTAACGTTGGCCCACCAAAATCAGCGACAGGGTATAAAGCCCACCGGCGCTGGCGCCGAACAGTACCAGGACCGGCCAGATCAGCGGGCTGTGCAACGCCAGGGGCATCGCCAGGCTGCTACCCAGCAATACCAGCCCACAACTGCGAAACAGGGTAGTACGCGAGACCTTGTCGGCCAGCCAGCCAATCGGCACCTGTAGCGCGGCATCGCCGATGACCACCACGCTGATCATGATCAGCGCCAGTTGCTGGCTGAAACCTTCGCGCACCAGATAGACCGGTAGCAAGGTCAGGGTCATGGCCTCGAAGGCGGCGAACAGCATCACGGCCCAGGCAATCGCCGGCAGGGTGCGGACAAAGCCCTTGAGTCCGCGTCCTGAAGCGTTGTCGGCATCGACCTTAGGTGCGCCAGCTACCCACAGCAGCAGAAACAGACCCAGCAGCAACAGGCCGGTGGCCAGCCAGAAGCCGGTATCGGCTTCAGTGCCGATAATTCCGAGCAGCAATGGTCCGCATAGCTGGCTGATGGCGAAAGCGCTGCCGTAGACCGCTACCAGCCGGCCACGCAGCCGATCAGGGACCAACTGGTTGATCCAGCTTTCACCGATCACGAAGGTGATGGTCAGCGACACGCCGAGCAGCAACCGCAATAGCAGCCACAACGGATAGCTCGGCAGAATCGCCAGCAACGCCACCGAAACGGCGCTGCACAGCATCACCAGGCGCAACAGGCGCTCGCTGCCGAGCAGCCCGGCCAGCCGGCCGGTGATCCGGGCGCCCAGCAGTACCCCGATTGCCGGCATGCTGGCCATGACTCCAATGGCGAAGGTGTCATAGCCCCATTGATCTAGGCGCAGCGAGACCAGCGGCAGAGTGATGCCGAGCGCCAACCCGACAATCACTACCGCAGCGGTGACGATGCTGTAGGTTTTCCAATCCATTGCCGCCGACGCTCCGTGTGCGCAGGCCTACAGCTTGATCCAGGTGGCCTTGAGTTCGGTGTACTTGTCGAACGCATGCAGCGACTTGTCACGGCCGTTGCCCGACTGCTTGAAGCCGCCGAACGGCGCGGTCATGTCGCCACCGTCGTACTGGTTGACCCAGACACTGCCGGCACGCAGCGCCTTGGCTGCCCGGTGGGCCTTGGACAGGTCGCGGGTCCAGACCGCCGCCGCCAGCCCGTAGATGGTGTCGTTGGCAACCGCGATGGCTTCATCAAAGTCCTTGAAGCTGAGCACCGACAGCACCGGGCCGAAGATTTCCTCGCGGGCGATGCGCATGTCGTTGCGCACCCCGTCGAACAGGGTCGGCTCGACATAGAACCCGCCGGTTTCCTCCAGCACCCGCTGACCGCCGCTGACCAGCCGCGCGCCATCCTCATGGCCAGCCTCGATATACCGCAGCACGGTGTCGATCTGGCTGGTGTCGACCAGCGCGCCGACCGTGGTGTTCGGGTCCAACGGGTTGCCCGGCTGCCAGTGGGCCTTGAGCGCGGCGGCGACCTTCTCGACAAAGGCGTCCTTGATTGAGGCTTCGACCAGCAGCCGCGAGCCGGCGGTGCAGACCTCGCCCTGGTTGAAGGCGATGGCACCGGCAGCGGCCTGGGCCGCGGCGTCCAGATCCGGGGCATCGGCGAATACGATGTTCGGGCTCTTGCCGCCAGCTTCCAGCCAGACCCGCTTCATGTTCGACTCGCCGGCATAGATCATCAGTTGCTTGGCCACCCGGGTCGAGCCGGTGAACACCAGAGTATCGACATCCATATGCAGGGCCAGGGCCTTGCCAACGGTGTGGCCGAAGCCCGGTAACACATTCAGCACCCCCGCTGGCAGGCCGGCCTCGAGGGCAATCTGGGCCAGGCGGATGGCAGTCAGCGGCGATTTCTCCGAGGGTTTGAGCACCACCGAGTTGCCGGTGGCCAGGGCCGGGCCGAGTTTCCAGCAGGCCATCAGCAGCGGGAAGTTCCA